>JAAYFR010000402.1 GCA_012728155.1 Bacteroidales bacterium
ACCGTACATGCAAATTATTAGTAGGGATGCAACGCCCCGGCATTGATCTGATAAAATTATACATGGATTTGAAAAATAACCGTGTGCCGGATTCTGATGAAGTCCAAAACTACTCTTCCCTTTTCAGGAAACAGCTGTTAACCCAACTTTGACCCCCAAAAATATTTTCGTCCTATTTTTGGGTCATTTATTTTTGTAATTATCTAATAGTCAATAGTGGCATTTTTCAAAAGTGCATAATTCCCAATTGTAGTACACAGTGAGTTATTTTCTTATGCTTATCTTTGGGGCGATGCATTTCATTTCAGAGATACGATATAATCCGGGAACAGGGTGCGAACAAAAATATTACCGCATCAAGGAGACGTTCCGTGACAGGGTGGGAAAAGTCCGTTCCCGCATCCTGCTCAACGTGGGGTTCCTTTCGGGACTCCGTCCGGAAGATATCCGGGATATCGGGAAAGGACTGACCTGGATGAGCGAACATGGCGATCAGCCGACAATCCTTGGAGATGCATTTGCCCGTTATTCGGATACCGTGCGCGGCCATGTGGAGAAGTATTGGGCGATGATGGTCGAACAGGGCAGTGTGGACATCGTCCAAAAAGTAATCGATGACTCAACGGCAGAAGCCCGGCGCATGGTCGACGTGGGAACAATGAAACATACCGACGCCCGGGATGTCGGCGCCGAATGGCTCTGCCTGCAAGCCATCCGCCAGTTGGAACTTGCCAAGTTGTTGGAAAAGGAGGGTTGGAGTGAATCCCGCGTAAATGCCGCCCTGTCACACCTGGTCACACGCACTATTTATTCCCCGTCGGAGTTAAAATCGTTGCGTGTGATGAAGGAGAATTCCGCTGTCTGCGAACTGGTTTATGGCCGGCAAGATGTCCTGCCCGGGTACAAGACCACTTATCAAGTCGCCCCTGATTTGTATAAGATTAAGGATAAACTGGAACGACATTTATGTAATAAGACCGACACACTGTTCAACTTGTCGAACCGCATCCTACTTTTTGACTTAACAAATTTTTACTTCGAAAGCAGGAAACAAAACAGCAAAAAAGCCGCTTTCGGCCGCAGCAAGGAGAGGCGCAACGACTGTAAACTTCTTGTGTTGGCGCTCTGCATCAACACGGATGGGTTCATCCGGTATTCGTCCGTGTTGGAGGGAAACATGGCAGACCCGAAGTCCCTTCCCGACATGATAGGGAATGTCATCCTGAAGAGTCCGGTTAGCGACAATCCCGAAGAGAAAGCCCTTGTGGTCATCGATGCCGGGATTGTCACGGAAGACAACCTGAAGTTGATCAGGGAGAAAGGGTATAACTATCTATGTGTGTCACGCAGGCGCCTGACGGGTTATGAATTGAAATCCGAAGGTAAAACCGTGATCGTGCATGACTGCAAAAAACGGGAAATACGTCTCAGGGAAGTCGAGCACAATGAAGGAGGGGATTATTACCTGCAAATCAACTCCCCGTCCAAAGGGCTGAAAGAAAGCTCGATGAAAGGGCAGTTCAGGGAACGTTTCGAGACTGAACTTCAAAAGGCGAAAGACGCGTTGGATAAAAAAGGCGGCACAAAAACCTATGATAAAGTCGTCGAGCGGGTCGGCCGCGCCATGGGACGCTACCCTTCGATTGCCAAATTCTATGACGTGACATATACCCGCAGCACAAAAAACACGAACCAAATGTCCGAACTGTCGTGGCGTATCCGGTCAGAAGAAGACTTTGACCGTGACAGCGGGATTTATTTTCTCCGCACCAATATTGCCTCCCTGGACGAGAAGGTAACATGGGATTATTATAACCTGATTAGGGAGATCGAGTCCACAAACCGGCAGCTGAAGACGGATCTGAGCCTGCGCCCCATTTTCCATCAAAAAGATGACCGTTCCGATGCCCACCTATTCTTCGGATTGCTGGCATACTGGATAGTGAACACCATACGCTTCCAACTCAAAGAATCGGGAATCAACCATTATTGGACGGAGATCACAAGAATAATGTCCACCCAGAAAGTGGTAACCACGGAGGCTGTCAACGCCTTGGGAGAAAAGGTGCAAACCAGGATTTGCTCCGAACCGACGAAAGACGCGGCATCGATTTATAAAGCACTCCACTACAAAGACAGACCTTTTAGAAAAATCAAAATTTGTAGTACACAGCAAGACTTTCAAAAAAATAAGAATGCTGTTTTACAGAGAAATACATCCTGAAGGGGTCAAAGTTGGGTTAATATGTATATTATTGTAAATAATATATTCACCCATAAAAAGAACCGGTTTTCTCCGTCCACCCTTCATTTTTCAGCATTTTGAAAAAACGGGCTTTTCGGAGCGGACTCATGAATTAAAATAGAGGGAATATTCTTCTCTCCGGTGAAATTATTCTTCTACGACTTATTTTAGGGGATGCCGATCAATTATATACTTGTCGCACTTTTGATGACAAAAATAGTTGATAGATACTCATTGTTGTTTGATCTATTTACCGAAATGAATATTTCGACAACTGAAGTATATATAATAGGCGCTTAAATATTTTCATGGTTTTTTGTAATTGCGTATGTCATGGAAAGAGCACAAGAATTTTTCTCATGCAAGAACGTGGTTAAAAGCGAACTGCCTTTGGTTAACATCTTCAAAGGTAGTCGGCAATTATATTTTTCTCAATTGTCAGAAAAAGAGACCTTATAGATTTCTCCGGAGTAAGGATGGAGTGAAATTCGGAGTGAGGAGCCGGTCGAAAACGCCAACTCTTTACCATCTTTGTTGAGTAAAGGTTTCAGCACACCCTCTCCTCTATCTCTCATCTCAAAAAAAGAATAGGCGTGTTGTGGAATTTGGATGGTACATTCTTGTACCTTACTATCGAAATTAGCTGCCACCAGCAACAAATCTTTTTTATCACTCCGCAAGAATGCGAAGAGACGGGTGGAATCGAACTCCTCGTTTTCATAATTGGCTGGCATCAGGTCATAAAAGAGGCCGTTAGCGAGTGCTGCCTCCCTATTACATACAATGATTAACTGGCGGTAAAACTCTTTCAGCTCCTTCTCTTGTGCGGTGAGCAGCTCGTCATCCCACCGGCCGTTGTTATTCCATCGGCGCAGGCTCTCTACCGACCAATAGTCGAAGATAGTGGTGCGTCCGTCTTTCCCGCTGAATCCCTCTTCATCCATACCCCTTTCACCCAGTTCCTGCCCGGCATATACCATCACCGGATTTGTGTTGATACAGCAGGAGACAATCATGGCGGCTTTTCCTTTATCTCCCTCTTTCAGGAAAAAATCGGATGCCAGCCGCTGTTCATCGTGATTCTCCATGAAGTTGAGCATCTTGTGCTGTATGTCGCCCACATCATTCAGTGCGAAGGTGATGTCGGACGAAGGGCGGTATCCGCAGGAAACATCGCGCAGCGTATCATACAAACCCACTTTATCGTAAAGATAGTCGAAGGTATTATCTGCCAGAAAATTTCGGTATGCCGAGGGGTTATATATCTCTGCAAGGAATATGATCTCCGGAAATTTAGCTTTTACCTGTGGAATTACCCATTTCCAGAAAGCCAACGGCACCATCTCGGCCATATCGCACCGGAAGCCGTCGATATCTTTTTCTGCCCAGAAGAGGAGTATATTCCTCATCTTTTTCCATGTGTCGGGAGTGGGATTAAAATGTGTTTCTTTTCCGTTCAGGTAGTCTATCCCGTAATTGAGCTTCACCGTCTCATACCAGTCGTAATGAGTGGGTTTATGCGAAAAACAATCGTTACCTGTCGCCTTCGCCGGATACTCACTGTAGGGCGTGCCGGATGGTTTTTGAAGCGAGAGCTGTATTTCTAACGGCTGGCCGGGAATATAGTAGAAATTGTTTTGCGGTGAAAAAGCCATCGAGGAATCGTCCTCCTCCCCAAAATCTTTGATCCCTTCCGGCTTGTTGGTGGAACGGTAGTTTCTGGCCACATGGTTGGGTATATTGTCGATAATTACCTTCAGTCCGGCAGCATGCGTCCGTTGGATCAATGCCGCAAACTCCTCCATCCTGTCGGGTACATTTACCGCCAGGTCGGGATCTACATCGTAATAATCCCTCACCGCGTAGGGCGATCCCGCTTTTCCTTTGATGATCTCCGAATATTCATGGGGAAGCCCGTAGGCCGTATAGTCGGTGGTAGAGGCATGAGCCAGCAGACCGATATACCAGATGTGGGTATAACCGTCTGCTTTTATCTTTTGTAACACGGTATCAGAGATATCATTGAACTTTCCTGTCCCATTTTCTTCAATGGAGCCATTGATTTTATTGGTAGCGGTATTGTTGCCGAATAGCCTGGGCAACAGCTGATAAATAAATAATTTTCGGTTCATCAGGTAGTTGGTCCTTCGCTAATATATTCATCTTCAGAATGCAATACCTCAAGATTCTTCCTAATTCGTTGAATCTGATCGCGTACTTTCTTAGTCAGAGCGTAGTGTCTGTGGCATTTTCGTACGATTTCCCACGATTTCTCGTCTCTCATTTTCTCGACAGCATAGTGATACCCCGCCTCCATAATTTTTGACTGATTCTGCAGATCGAACATGGAGTATTTCTCTATCCCTTTGGTCTCGATGAGTATATCGCAATAGGTCTTGTCGATAAATGTGTTTGAGTTCGACATCAGGTTGAATGCCCGTTCCAGCATTTTACGGATATTATTTTTTTCAGGGGGAGGCAGAATCAGGGAGACATTCACCCCAATCACATATTTACAGCTCTCGCGGATGACCGAGACAGGAAAGTTTTTCAGCAATCCACCATCCACATAGGGTACATCATGGATTATCTGGGGATGGAATACGATAGGGATAGAACAGGAGGCAACTACCGCATCCACCAGATCATCGCCATTGGAGAAGACGACGGTAGAAGCCTTCTCCCAGTCGGTAGTCACCACATGGAAAGGTATCTGAAGTTCTTCAAAACTCTTGGCCCTCAGATTTTTCTTTAAAAAATCATGTAATCCTGTACTCTTGAAAAACCCGGCTGTAGGTAAGGCTAACTCAACAAATTCACGAAATTCTTTCTTGTGGAAGAGCTCCACAATCTCATCGGGATGGAAGCCGTCGGCATAAAAGACGCCAGCAAGTGATCCGGCACTGGTTCCTGCAATCACATCGGGTTTCAGTCCATATTCTTCCAACACTTTCAAAGCTCCAAGATGAGCAAACCCCTTGGCACCACCACCACTCAGGGCATATCCTAAAAAATGATCGTAACTTTTACTGAAGATTGCCATGATCTATCTCCTCCTACTCTACTTTGGTACTTCTGTAATACAAATATGGGACTTTTTTTGTAATTCCTCTCTTAATTCACCTATCGATTTTCCCAATAGAGGATGAATAAGCTCGGGTGCAATTTCGTTTAATGGATCCAGAACAAAAGAACGGGTATGAAGTCGCGGGTGTGGGACGATTAATTCCGGGGTATCGATCACCTGTTCGCCGGCTAATAACAGATCGATATCGATGATTCTGTCCATATATTGACGGTCTTTGCTTTTTTGATCTCTACCTATCTCTTTTTCAATTTCTTGCGTGATAGCGAATAGGATATGTATATCAATATCTGTTGTCACTTCGCATACGCAGTTGAGAAATATATGCTCCGATTGGAATTCTTCTGCCTCCGTCAAATAAAAAGCGGAAAGGGAAGTAATAATCCCTATCCTCTCCTCTATTTTATTCAAAGCCTCTTCTATATTTTGCTGCTTGTCGCCGAGGTTCGTTCCCAATGCCAAATACACTCTATTCGATTCACTCATCTCAATCAATCGATAATCAGCATGGCATCACCGTATGCTCCAAATGCATACTTCTCTTTGATTGCCTCTTCGTATATGTTCATCACCTTTTCATATCCGCCAAAGGCGCAAGTCATCATCAGTAAGGTAGAGTAAGGAAGATGGAAATTGGTAATCAGACTGTTGGTGAGCGTGAAGTCATAGGGTGGAAAAATAAACTTGTTGGTCCATCCAGCCCGTGGTTTCAGGTGTCCATCGGTGCTGACAGTCGTCTCTACCGCACGGAGTACCGATGTGCCGACTGCACAAATATTTCTTTCCTCATCTTTGGCTTTATTTACTTTATCGCACAACTCCTCGGTAATAGCCATCTGTTCAGATTCCATCTTATGCTTGGTAAGATCTTCCACATCGATCATACGATAGGCGCCTAATCCATTATGGAGCGTGAGGAAGCCAAAATCGATATCCCTTATCTCCATCCTTTTCATCAGCTCCCTGCTAAAATGAAGACCGGCTGCAGGTGCCACCACCGCACCTTCGTTCTGTGCGAATATATTCTGGTACCTACCCACATCTTCAGGTTCAGCCGTTCTCTCCAAATACTCCGGAATAGGAGTTTCTCCGATCGCAAAGAGTTGATTTTTGAATTCTTCGTACGGGCCATCATATAAAACACGTAATGTGCGACCACGTGAGGTGGTGTTGTCAATCACCTCTGCAACCAACTCTTCATTTTCTCCGAAATATAATTTGTTGCCGATACGTATCTTACGTGCCGGATTGACCAACACATCCCACAGATGCTGGTCGGGGTTCAATTCCCTCAATAAGAAGACCTCTATCTGGGCACCGGTCTTTTCCTTGTTCCCGAAGAGACGCGCGGGAAAGACCTTGGTGTCATTGAAAATAAAGAAATCCCTTTTATTAAAATAGTCCAATACCTCTTTGAACGTTTTGTGCTCCAGTTGGTCCGATTTCTTGTGGACAACCAGTAACCGGGATTCATCACGATGTACAGCAGGGTACTTCGCAATAAGCTCATCCGGCAAATTGAATTTAAATTGAGAAAGCTTCATAAATTAAAATCCTGTATCAATTATATTGTATCTTTTTTCTTTATTTTAAGGGGGATATTCATATTTAAAAAATGATCGATTTCATCCATATTCAAGCAGTTATCTACTGCTACATCCCCTACCCTTGTACGCCGCAAACCCACCAGATGTGCACCTGAATGGAGCGCCACCCCAATATCTCTGGCCAGCGCCCGTATATAGGTACCCTTACTGCATACCACACGAATGGTGATATCCGGCATATTATAAGAAATCAATTCGATATCATCTATAACCAATAATTTGGGTTTTAGTTCAATATCTACATTTTTTCTGGCTAATTCATACGCCCTTTTCCCATCTACCTTGACGGCGGAAAAAATGGGTGGAATTTGTTCTATGGCTCCGATGAAACTGCGAAGTACATGCTGCACCATTTCCTCGCTGATGTGGGATATGGGGTATTCGGCATCGATTGCTGTCTCCAGATCGAACGAAGGGGTAGTTGCCCCAAGTCGAATCTGGGCGATATACTCCTTCTTACCGGCTTGCAATTTCTCAATAAGTTTCGTTTTTCTGCCGGTACAGAGGATCATTACTCCTGTAGCCAGCGGATCGAGTGTGCCCGCATGGCCTACCTTCATTTTCTTTATACCCAATCTGCTGCACAGCTTTGCACGTACTACATTTACCACCCGAAAAGAGGTCCAATGCAGCGGTTTATCAATATATAAAATTTCCCCTTCGATAAAATCCATATCTCATTACAGTATGGTCAGGCCAATGCCTGAGAAAACCAATATCAGCAATATGATACCTACGATGATACGGTATAGACCAAATGCTTTGAATCCGTATCGGGTGAGGAAATCAATAAAAAACCGGATAGCCAGGATTGCCACTGCAAATGCTACTATATTGCCGATAAGGAGCAATGATAAATTCTCTTTTAACATCGCGGCGTTGATGGGATCTTTCAGCAGTTGATAAAGCTTGTATCCTGCAGCTGCCGCCATTGTGGGAACAGCCAAGAAGAAGGAGAATTCGGCGGCATTCTTGCGGCTAAGTCGGGTACTCATTCCCCCCACAATGGTGGCCATGGAGCGTGATACACCGGGAATCATGGCCACACATTGGAAAAAACCTATTGAAAGGGCTCTCTTCCATCCTATCGACTGATCGCCCGATGGTTTGTTGAACCACTGATCTACAAACAACATAAAGATACCACCCAACACAAGCATCACTGCCACTACAGTGACATTTTCAAGCAATGCATCGATCTGGTCGCCCAGGAGTAAACCTATGACACCGGCTGGAATGACGGCAATACATAGTTTCCAGTAAAAATCGAATTTATGAATGAGCCGGATAAGATAGGTCCACCCTTTTTTTGCAGTGGGCATACCCTGCACCGCCTCTTTATCGAAGACTACGATTGGATTCAGATGGAAAAAGCGTTTCCAGTAGAGAACCACTACCGAAAGAATCGCTCCAAACTGAATAATCACCGTAAATGCTTTCACAAATGCGGTACTTTCCATTCCCAGAGCCGCTTGGGTGATAATCATATGTCCGGTGGACGATATGGGAAGAAACTCCGTTACCCCCTCTACAATGGCAATGATGATTGCTTCTAATATACTCATCTATAATCTATTTGTAGTATATAGCAATGGCTCTATTTTTCGGAAGAGTTATTTTTTTCTTTCGAAGGATAGAGAATGCCAACCACCATCAACACAAAACCCGAAAGACAAACAACGGGTGCCAATTTTATGCGGCGAGCACTGAAAATATCGGCCTCGAATCCACCTTCTAAAGTGGTAGCTGGCCCTGCCATCAATACAAAACCGACGATGATAAGAAGAATGGCAATGCCACAGATAATCAGGTTTCTCCTACTTAATGCAATACTTTTTTGAGACATATTGGGTGTTAATTTTATACATAATATAATTTGTCTGAATTCATTTTCACATATCTATTGATTGCAAAAGCAGTAGCCACGGTGGAGATAATTACCCCCAGCAAAATCACGATTGCAAATATGATCAATAGATCCATAGAGTTTATGATAGGCTGAATTTCCACATACTCCCTATTGAAATAGATGATAAAGCCAAAGATGATAAGATCTGCGATGATGCCCGCAATAATACCGGTGAAAATGTTGTTTATCACGAATGGCCTTCTGATAAAACGGCCTGTTGCCCCTACCAGTTTCATGGTGTTGATGAGAAACCGTTTTGAATAGACACTCAAACGAATAGTATTGCGAATGAGCGTAAAGGATATCAATAGCAAGGCAGCAGCAAGGATGAGCAAGACAGCCATCACTTTCGATAGATTATCGTTGATCAAATCAATTGCTTCCTGTTGATACAGCAGATCCGTCACATTGCTGTTCTGTCGGATTGCCTTGTTGATGACCGCAATACTATCACTATTGGCATATTCCGAATGAAGAAAGATCTCGATACAATCTTGTGCCGGATTATATCCCAGTAGCTCTTCCGGGTCTTCACCCAAATCTTTGATAAGTTGCTCTTTGGCCTCCTCCTTACTAATAAATCGTGATGATTTAACAAATGGCTGTAAATCCAGACTATTTCTCACCTTTGATATTTCAACATCTGACACTTCCGAGGAGAGCATCACGTTAAAACTCATGTTCTCCTTTACAAATCTTGACAATCCATTTCCCATGAAAAGCACCATTATGGTAATTCCTAATAGCACCAATACCAGACAGATAATGATAGTGGATGTAATCTTAGCATTCAAGAATCGAACCGTCGATGCCTTTTTTTTTCCTGTCATACGAGTTATAGATAGTAAGTGCGAAAATGCAGAAAAAAGAGCTTCCCCTAATAAACTGCAAAGTAATAAAAATTATCGCAGAAAGAGGGATGAATGTGGAATATTAAGTTATTTTCACTCTTGATGTTTCATTTTTAATTGCTTACTCCTGAAGATAGAAGCGATAATGGATATGGCAATCAGTAATATAATGATCAGCAATGAGCTGGTCGTAGAAATATAAAAGTCCATTCCATAGGAGTGAGAATAATGGTTGATCATCATTTTACCTCCGATGAACAGCAGAATAACACTAAGGGCGTATTTCAGATAATGGAAGTAGTCCACCACACCTCTTAGCGCAAAATAGAGTGAGCGAAGACCAAGGATAGCGAAGATATTGGATGTATAGACGATGAACATATCGGTGGAGACAGCCAATACGGCAGGGATGGAATCAATCGCAAAAACCAAATCGGTAAACTCGATTACCACCAATGCAAGGAAAAAGGGAGTAGCAACTATCTTGTGATCTATTCTCCTGAAAAATTTGGGGATGGAAATGTCGTTTGTCACAGGAATGATTTTACGCGTCAGTTTCACATACCAACTATTGTTCAGGTCTTTTTCCTCTCTCTTCCCCTTTTTCCCCTCACGGATAAAATCAGTTGCCATCTTTATTCCAGTGACCACCAAAAAACCTCCGAAGAGGTACATAATCCATGCGAAACTTTCCAACAGAGTAATGCCTGCGAATATAAATATAGCCCTGAAGACCAAAGCTCCCAAGATTCCCCAAAAGAGCACGTCGTGTTGATATTGGGGGGATATCTTAAATGAGGTGAAAATAAGGATGAAGACAAACAGATTGTCCACACTCAATGATTTTTCAATCAGATAGGCGGTAAGAAATTCAAGTGCCGGCTCTTTGCCGAAAAGAAAATAAATTGCCATATTAAAAACAAGCGCAAAACAAATCCAGAAAAGACTTAGCCATAACGCTTTCTTCACGTTGACAATTTCTCCTTTTTTGTGAAAGAGAAACATGTCGAGTAACAACAACAGGATAATGA
>JAAYFR010000403.1 GCA_012728155.1 Bacteroidales bacterium
GTGGGAGTGGATGTGTGTGGCTTCGACTACTCTTTTATCCGGGGGATCAAAGATGAAATTTACCAAAAGAGGGGCATTCCCCATGAAGCTATATTGATCAACGCTTCCCATTCACATTTCACACCGGTCACCCAAAGCTGGATCACCTGGGAGCCACAAAACCAGCATCCCGACACCCTCTTTCTGAACAACGTTGTACGCCCCGGCATTATCCGGTCGATAGAAGAGGCGATTGACAATTCTGTCAAGAGCGATCTCTTCTTCAGTCGCGACACCACCGGCATCGGAAAAAACAGAAGCTTGAGAGGGGCCGATATCATCTACGACAACAGCTTGGATGTGGTAAAAATAGTGTCGCAAAAAGAGAAACAAGAATCGGTGCTCTTCCTGACAGGATGCCATCCGGTTTATGATGATCCGGAAGTAAACCGTTTTATCGTCAGCCCCAACTTCCCCGGTCATGCCAGAAATATTATTGAATCTACCGGTGGAATAGCGACCAGCCTCTTCCTTCAAGGGTGTGCCGGCGACATCAATCCTATCTCCAAATTCCGCACCTCAGGCGAGCAATTGGCAGGAGAGATAATGCATGCCTTAGGAAAGAGCTTGTCACCTATTCGCGGCGATATCTCTTTTTATCTCGATACGATTTCCGTCCCGGTAACCCCGTGGAGTCGTGAGAGGATAGAGGAGTACCTGGCAATCGCGGAGAAGAGCCCAGAAGACGGGATTGCCCGCAGGGATGTCCGCTGGGCAAAATTGATGCTGGAGCAATATGAGAAAAACGGTACCCCTGCCACCGACATGCCCATATATGTACAGACATTGAATATTGGCGACTGGAAATTGGTCGCTCTTTCAAGGGAAGCAAACACCGAATTTGGCATTGCCATCAAGAATTTATGGCCCGGACAGAAAGTATCGGTAGCTGCCTATACCAACGACATACCCAGTTATCTTGCCACCGACACGCATATCAAAGCTAAGGATTACGAAGGATACGGATCGTTCTTCTGGTACGGACAGCCCAACAACTTCCCGTTAGGGATATTTGACACGGTGGTAAACCGAATCAAGGATAATAACCGGTAGAGATCACCGGCAAATATGTAAAGAATAATAATTGATATCTATGGTTTTAAGTACCGACAATAAATCTGAAAAAGCTGGTCACATACCAAAAATGATGATCATTCTTTTCCTACTGGCAGGTTTTCAGATACTCTGTAACAGCAGGCTGTCCGCTTCTCATAGCGGACGGCCTGAAATCGTCATAGAGAATAAGGAAATGCGCTTTATTCTTTATGATAATGGAAAACCTAAAAGCCTGATACACAAGGAGACGGGACAAGAGTGTCTCGATTTGGAGAACAGAGAAAAATCGATATTCGCGCTGACAGAATACCGGCCCTATGCAACCGAATTAATGCTCACCTATTCGGCTAAACCACGGAAGTATTATGCGGACAGGGTGAGAAAAGAGGGAAATAAACTGATTGTCCAATTCAAAGAAATCTTGTACACGGCAACGATCGATCTGAATATAACCGATCACTATATTGGTTTCACATTGGAGAAACTATCCTATACCATTGGGAAAATAGGAGTGGCAAAAAGGAAAACCGAAGTAGATGAGTTTACTCTATTGGAGTTGCCTGTCAAGAAACGAGCTCATTTCGGAGAGTGGTTAAACGTGGTATGGGACGAGGATGTCTCAGTGAATGTATTGGCAACCGATCCCTATGTCAAGATCGATGCCTCCCTTAGTGGGAATAGCTGCCTGATGACGGCAGAAATGGACAATAGCATCAAATTAGAGGGGGTGGGTGCCGCATTGATCACTACCGCTACAAGCAAACTCCTCTCTTCCATTGCCCGTTTAGAAGAAGAGTATGACCTCCCCTTAGGAGTAAAGAGCCGTCGGAGCGATGAATACAAATACTCCTATTATGAACCGAAAGGGATTACGCCCAAGAATGTGGACGAGCATATCGCTTATGCCAAGAAAGGGGGATTTCGACAGATGTTGTTGTATTATGAAGATATATTTGTCAGCATGGGCCATTTTATCTGGAGTGATCACTATCCTCTCAAAATGGAGGATTTAAAACAGGTCGTTCGAAAGATAGAAGAGGCAGGCATCATCCCCGGGTTTCATATCCACTACAATAAAGCCAGCAAAAACGACCCCTATGTGATGCCTATTCCCGATCCAAGATTAAATCTCTCAAAAATATTCACTTTAGCGAATCCTCTCAATAAAGAGGACTCAATCATCATTGTAGAGGAGTCTCCTCGTGAATGTACATTGGAGGAAGGAAGAAGATTGTTGAAGATCGGCAATGAAATTATTTCGTACGAGAGTTATACAACCACCTCGCCCTATCAGTTCAGAGGATGCAAACGAGGAGAACTCGGCACTGAAATCGACACGGCACTGAAAGGAGCCAAGTTTGGCCTGTTGGACGTGGATACCTGGCCAAAATTTATCCGGTTCGATCAGAGGACAACAATCCAGCAGGAAGTGGCCAAACGGGTGAGCGAAATCTACAATGAAGCAGGATTTAAATTTGTCTATTTCGATGGCGCGGAGGATGTCCATTATCCCTATTGGTATAACGTTCCGAAAGCACAATGGGAAGTATATCAACACCTTAACCCAACCCCTCTCTTTTCGGAAGCAGCGACAAAGTCGCATTTCAGCTGGCATATCATCACAAGAGGAAATGCCTTTGACACTTTCCTGCCCGAAGAGGTGAAAGAGGCAACCGATATCTACCAAGTAGCGGCAGCAAGATATATGAACGAAAGTTTTTCATCGATGAACTTCGGGTGGAACGACTATCTGGCCCCTTCCAACCGGACAATCGGTATGCAGCCCGATATGTACGGCTATATCTGTAGCCGCGCAGCCGCCTGGGATTGCCCAATCGGTCTCTTTGGCCGATTGGATCATTTTAAAAACCATCCCCGGACGGAAGATAATTTGCGGGTGATAAGGATGTGGGAAGAGTTTAGAATTGCCGGATTAATGACCGCCGAGCAGAAGCAGGAGTTAAGAGAGAGCAATCAGGAGCATCTCCTATTCAAAGATGTGGAGGGTAAATATGAGATCATCCCCTATAAAAAAGTGGAATCAGGGGCGGGAAACAGCAGTTCAATTCGCGCCTTTCTCTTTAACCGGGTCGGTAAGACTTGGGTGCTACTATGGCATACCCAAGGTGAAGAACTCCTTCAAATACCGGTATCAAAAAAGGATATCACTTTATATGAGATGCAAAGAGGCAAAAAAAAACGGCATGAAGGCTCCGGAAACCACACTACCATCTCCGTGGGAGATTGTCAGTATGTGGTCTTTGACCTCCCGGCGGAGGAAGTGGGGAGACTGTTGGCAAACAGCAAGGTATTATAAGGGCATAACATGCCATTTTCTATTTGACAAATCAATAAAAATAAACTAAAAATGAAAAAAATAAGTAGAAGACTCTTTATAGGGAGCGCGTCCATTATGGGAACAGGAATGGTTCTCAAGCCAAGTTCTATCTGGGCAGTCAATCGAAATGTAGATGTCAAACCGGCCCTGTTGGGCGGAGAGAAAACAGTAACGAAACCATTCCCGCGATGGCCTTTCGTGGATACGACCGAGGAGAAAGCGCTGCTGGATGCGTTACACGGCAACGGCTGGGGAAGGCGGGTGAAGAATAATGCTGCCGACACCTTTGAAACTAGTTATGCGAACTTATTGGGAGCCAATCACTGCTTGACGGTGAACAGTGGAACATCCGCGCTTTTTACCATGATGGGGGCATTGAATATTGGACCCGGCGACGAGGTGATCCTGCCGGTCTATACCTTTATCGCCACTTATAACGTCGTGGCATTACACAATGCACTGCCCATCATCGTAGATATCGACCCGGAAAGTTTTCAGATAGATCCGAAGAAGATGGAAGCCGCCATAACCAAAGAGACCAAAGCACTTGTGCCCGTACATATCGGCGGTTCACCGTTCGACGTGGAGCGTGTTCTCGAGATCGGCAACCGACATAATTTACCCGTTATTGAAGATGCATGTCAAGCCCATTTGGCGGAATGGAAAGGTAAAAAAGTAGGTACTTTCGGTATCGGAGGAGCATTCAGCTTTCAGGAGTCCAAGAACCTGAATTGTGGACAAGGAGGAGCCATCACCACAAATAACCGCCAATTCATGGATGCTTGCATGGGGTATCACCACCAGGGAGCGGTATTGTCGGACAACCCGTACGCCGAAGGAGGGGTTCGTGGGGGCAACTGGCGAATGACAGAGTTTCAGGCCTCCATATTGAATGCGCAAATGACCCGTTTGGAACAGCAAGCCAAAAAAAGGAGCGAGAATGCCGCCTATCTGAGTAAAATGTTGCAGGAAATACCGGGTATTGCCCCGGCCAAGTTGTATCCGGGTACCACCAACAGCGCATATCATCTCTATATGTTCCGGTACGACAACAAATACTTCGACGGAATGAGCAGGGCACGCTTTATAGAGGCGCTCTCCGCCGAGGGGGTGCCCTGTAGCGGAGGATACGGGCAGATGGAAAAAACAGCACGGGTGCCCTCTTTGGCCAAGAACCGGCATTATATAAAAGTTTACGGGGAGAAGGGCATGAAAGAGTGGCTGGAGCGTATCCAATGTCCGGTGAACGAAAAAGTATCCAGTGAAATTGCCGTATGGTTTACCCAGACGATTTTGCTGGGCAGTAAAACCGATATGGAGCAGATTGCCGAAGCGATCCGGAAAATACAAAAATTTGCCCGTGACATAAAGAATGCATAAAGAGAACAACATCAATTTTTAAAAAATATGAGAACCCTCACTTTCATCGCTTCAATTTGCTGTCTACTCTCCATAAGCGCACCGACGTCCGCCCAAAATGGGGCAAAAAAGAAGCAAGCTGCATTCGAATGGGTCTTCGGCGATTATGCCCGATTCGACCCGGAAATGGTCGAAAAAGTGCTCTCTGACAC
>JAAYFR010000404.1 GCA_012728155.1 Bacteroidales bacterium
CTCCCAATTTCTCCACTTCACACAAATCATCAAATCACCAAATCAATATGACTGCATTGACAAGAACAGATTACAATTTCCCGGGACAGAGAGGCCTCTATCACGGGAAAGTACGCGATGTATATAGCATCGGCAGTGAGACACTGGTAATGATTGCCACCGACCGTATTTCGGCATTCGATGTAGTACTGCCAAAAGGTATTCCATATAAGGGACAGGTACTAAATCAGATCGCATCTAAATTCCTCGATGCTACCGCCGATATACTCCCCAACTGGAAAACAGCCTCCCCCGACCCGATGGTAACTGTCGGACACCAGTGCGAACCCTACAAGGTCGAGATGGTGATTCGTGGCTATATCACCGGAAGTGCATGGCGTGAATATAAAAAGGGAGCACGCATGCTATGCGGCCTTCCACTATTGGAAGGACTGCGTGAGAACCAGCAGTTCGAAACACCTCTCATCACCCCTACTACCAAAGCCGATGAAGGACATGACGAAAATATATCGAAAGAGGAGATCATAGCAGAGGGACTGGTAAGCCGGGAAGAGTACGAGCAACTGGAAAAATATACCTACGCCCTGTTCAAACGCGGAACCGAAATGGCAGCCGAGAAAGGGCTGATCCTGGTCGACACCAAATATGAATTCGGCAAGAAAGATGGCACAATCTATCTGATCGACGAGATCCATACCCCCGATTCATCCCGCTATTTCTACAGCGAAGGCTACCAGGAACGTTTCGAAAAAGGTGAAGAACAGAGACAGCTCTCTAAAGAGTTCGTACGCAAATGGCTAATGGACAACGGATTTCAGGGACTATCCGGACAACAGATACCCGAAATGACCGATGAATACTGCCATAGCGTATCGGAACGATATATAGAATTGTACGAAAAAATTGTAGGCGAAAAGTTTGTGAAAGCCGATACCCATAACTTGGCATTGCGCATTGAGAAAAATATTACCGAATATTTGCAAACTCACTGATGGCTCTATGTTCAATCAGCTACAAAGACTATCAAAATGGCTTACAAGGTAGAAAAGGTAAATCCTTACAACTCCGATCAACCCAAGAAAGAACAGGTGCAACGGATGTTCGACAGTATCGCGGCCAACTACGACAAACTGAACGGGACACTCTCATTGGGAATCGACAGCTATTGGCGGAGAGACGCGCTGAAGGAACTCAGGAAGTATCCCCATAAGCAACTGCTGGATATCGCTACCGGAACCGGCGATTTCGCTATCCTGGCAGAGAAGATACTACATCCGGAGAAGATCATGGCGGTGGATATATCCGAGGGGATGATGCAGGTAGGCAAAGAAAAGGTAAAAGCCAAAGGGATGGAACAGATCATTTCCTTTGAGATGCAGGACTGTGCCAACCTCACTTTTGCCGACAACTGCTTCGACGCAGCCACCATCGCTTTCGGCGTGCGCAACTTTGAAAATATCGACAAAAGCTTTCGGGAGGTACTTCGAGTGCTGAAACCGGGCGGTCTGTTTCTTTTCATTGAACTCACCACACCGCAAGAAGCACCGATAAAACAGCTGTATGCCACCTACACTCAATATGTAATGCCGGTTTTATCCGGATTTTTTGCTACCGAACAGCGGGCATACAACTACCTGCCCAAATCAATTGCCGCCTTCCCCCAGGGAAGGGAGATGATGCTGATATTGAAGAAGAACGGCTTCACCAACATACGGTTAAGAAGATATACACTTGGTATTACCACACTCTACCTTGCCGAAAAACCCTTCAATTGATGTGGTGATCCCGACAAGTCGGAACAGGTAGTGGTAATGAAACAAAAACCATTAACCGCCAAATCACCAAGTCGTTAAATTATCAAATCAAATAAATGGACAGATACGGTCTCATCGGCTTCCCCTTAAAACACTCTTTCTCGGCGAAATTCTTCGCTGAGAAATTTCGTCGTGAAGGTATTGATGCGGAATATCTTCATTTCGAAATCGAAGATATCCATGAGATCCGTCAAATTATCCAGTTCAATCAAACAGTGAAAGGGCTGAATGTAACCATTCCCTACAAAGAACAGGTAATCCCCTTTCTGGATAAGATTTCACCGGAAGCGCAAAAGATTGGAGCAGTAAACGTAATCAAAGTGGAGAGAAGAGAGGGAGATCTCTATTTTTATAAACTCACAGGATACAATACCGATTACATAGGCTTCAAGCGATCACTTGCACCGCTGATCAACCCCGCATCCCATAAGAAAGCGTTGATTCTGGGTACCGGTGGTGCATCGAAAGCAGTCGCCCAGGCACTTACCGACCTGCAGATCCACTGGAGATATGTGTCACGTACCCCCGGTGCCGACAGATTTACCTATGCCGATCTCTCCCCGGAAATCATCTCCGATCATACAGTAATTGTAAATGCCTCTCCGGTAGGCACCTTCCCCGAAGTAAACCATTGCCCCAATATCCCCTATGCGCTCCTCACTCCTCGCCATCTGC
>JAAYFR010000405.1 GCA_012728155.1 Bacteroidales bacterium
CATCATTCCGAAATCTTCCGAAGCCCAATAGGCTCCGAAATAGGGGCTATGGGTTCCTGTGATATGGTATGACTTTGAACCTATGAAATTGTTTTCTCTCCATATAGAGAGATCTTTATTTCTTGCTGAGTCCATTGGCCAGGGTAAGGCTACTCCATCGTGACGGATATTATGTTTTCCCGGATAAATGAATTTGAGGTCTTCTTTGGCAAGCACTCCCGTATTGACCCAATTATAGTAGGGTTGGGTGCCGGATGTGGCGTTATGCCAGAAAGAAGAAGTCGTAAACCAGCCTTTATCCTTTGGCAGGTTTATTTCTATGGTCCAACGGGTTCTGGTTAGCAGGTCCAGCACCCCGATGAAACAACTCGCGCTTCCATCATCATTTGTCCTTGCCATGTAATCCACGGGGAAAGAACAAGTGGGGGCATGTCCCACTACTCCGTAGTTGAACTCGATACCCCCGCTTGTCCAAGGTCCCCGCAAGGATATATCCCTGAATTTGACCACATCGTTGTCATAGAAGAGTTCTTTTCCATTGGTCTTGTCAATGACCGACCAAATTTTTCCGCCGATTTCAGGAAAGATCTTTATTTTCAGGAAATCGTTCTCGAGTTCAACAATTTTCCATGATTTTTTTTCTCCACTTTCGGTAAATCCATCATACCGATAATAGGGATATATTTTCCCGAACACAGGAATAGGGTTAGGGTCGGAAAAAGAATATGTTACATATTCTCCTCCATACTCTTTAATACTTGAAGCATTTTGTCCGTACGAAGAAAAAAGAGAGCCCAACCATACAAAAATAATGCAAACTATATACTTCAACATAAATGATTTTTCCCCATTTGTTCGCATGTGAAGAAAGTGACAATAAAACCTATAAAAGGGTATATTTGCGAAATTATTTCTTCAAAAAACGGACGTTTGTAATAGCCGTTAACGATAAAAACATGAAGCTCAGATTTATATCAAAATAAACCGAACCCCGAAACTCTTTCTGCAGGTTTCTGCATCCCCTGATTTTACTCTGTTAACAATGAGGTGTGAGACATGTCCATGACGATAATCCCATCCTCGAAGACTTTATCCATTACGCATTTTTGTCAAAATATTCGTCGATCTGTCGGTGTAATTCTCCAACAAAAGTACTTACCGGAACAGCATTGCATTCTTCAACAGCTTCACTGAAACTTTGCTTTCTCTCTTCAATGACCGTGGCATAGGGGGAGAGTCCTGATGTATTGAAGCAACCGCTTTCCCTGCAGATTTTTTTCGTTAATAACGATAGTAGTCATATTTGCTTTACTTTATTGTTTTACAAATATATAAAAGAAAGCAAATTTATCCAAGTACGAGAAATAAAAATAGGACTTATCTTAGTTTTAAGATTTTGATATTTTTATACCATACCTCAGAATTATGATTTTGAAGATCGATATGTCCAAATGGAGATTTCATGAAAAAGGGATTGTCTTTCCATTTTGATTCTGCCACTCTGGCTTTCCAATCATCAGATCCCATTTGACACTGCACGACAATACTATCATTAACCCAATGTGTTATCAATCCATTTGAAATTCTAATTCTGCCACTGTTCCACTCCATAGCAGGCTTTATTATTTTATTGGTTGAAGGTGCATAAACATCGTACAACGATCCCACTGATGTTTTACTAAAATTCTCTGTCTCTCCATACACCTGATATTCTGCGCCAGTTTGATAAGGCTTATTCCATTGATCTCCTTCTCTTGCCCTGTAAATTACTCCACTGTTCCCTTTTTCTTTTATTTTCCAATGGAATTTTAGATCAAAATCTTCAAATTTCTCTATTGTTATCAGGTCCTCTTTCCCTGTAATTCCATCACAATAAATTGCATCATCATTTACGGACCAAGAGTTGGGTGTATCGCCATTATATGCCTTCCATCCCTTTAATGTTTTCCCATCAAATAATAATTCCCATCCTTGTTCAAACTCTTCCGGTGTTAGAGTATTGTCCTTTTGCTGGGCAGATAATATCGTTGAGGATAGAAAGAGAAAGAGAGATAGAAAAATGTTTTTTAATTTAATCATATCGCTTATTTTTAAATGTTTATAATTTCCAACCATCTCTATATTCGTGCTTAATCCATTCTTCGCACATCTGAAGGGCATTCCATTTTACCCATTTCTGAGCATTCTGATGTACGCTTCTGGTGACGACATCACTTAAGAATGGGGATAATTCGGCAGTTGTTAGTTCTTCATTGGGAGATATATTGGTTATCCTCATATTCTCACTATCCCATTGGAGGGTTTTTTGAAGTGATTGTAACCGTACGGCAAGATTTCCCATGACAACCATTTCATTGAAAGGTCCTGCGTAACCGAAGTCGGATGCGGGCTTTTCTCCATTCTTGCAACAATCAACAAAATGCATCTCATGCCTTCCTCCGCCTAACTGATTGTCAGGAATCCTGGGCAACTTCACTTTAATCTCCGGTGTATAAATAGCTCCATTTTTATAAGTAACCCATTGTTTCCCATAACTCTCTGCAATGAGTGTAGCTTCAGATCCAACAAGCATGAAACCTCCATTGGGATTCATGGGGGCATCATAAGGTAGATCATATGGGCGCGATGGCATCAAACCTCCATCGTACCATGTTAGTTCTAATTCCGGGAGTTTGCAATTGTTTAAATCTTCTCTTGCAGGAAATTTGTAACTCACTTTTGACGAAACTGGTGCACTTTCAGTATTGACAAGGGAGGAAGAGGCTTGGAATGCAATGGGCTGACCAAGTTTTAATGCATAATAAGGGACATCGAGTAAATGACAACCCATATCGCCCAGAGCTCCTGTTCCAAAATCCCACCACCCACGCCAGATCCATGGATGATATTCAGGATTATAATCGCGCATAGGAGCCG
>JAAYFR010000042.1 GCA_012728155.1 Bacteroidales bacterium
CTGCAACGAAAATGAGTGACAGAGATACTGCCCACCCACAATCCGGTGCGTCGCTATTCCGACGGATTATCAACGACAGCAGGTCGTTGGGTGTACTCCTCCTGTTTTGCACCCTTCTATCGCTGGTTCTAACAAATATCAAAGGGATCGGTGAGTTATATTATAACTTTTGGGAGATGCCGATCCCCGGATTTCAACGTCTTCACCTGCCACATACAATCGTCCATTTTATTAACGACGCCTTGATGACGCTCTTCTTCTTCCATGTGGCAATCGACATTAAAAAAGAGGCGGTTATCGGAGAGCTCTCTTCACTTAGCCGGATGATGCTACCATCGGTCTCGGCACTGTTCGGGGTAGCTTTTCCCGCAATTATTTTTATTTTCCTCACAGCAGGGACGGCTTACACAAACGGATGGGCTATACCAACAGCTACTGACATCGCCTTCACACTTGGCATGATAAGCCTTTTGGGAAAGGCTGTACCTCATTCCATGAAGGTCTTTTTAACGGCTTTAGCCATCATCGACGCCCTGTGTGCCATTCTCATTATCGCACTATTTTATGGCTCGTCACTTTATTTGATCTGGTTAGCGGGAGTAGTTGCCGTTGGGATTGTTATTTTTCTTATCAACCGATTTTTTCACCATAAATGGGTTTATATCGTAACAACGGGATTGGCGTTAATCATGTGGTATTGCATGTACCGATCGGGAATCCACGCTTCATTTGCCGGAGTAATCCTTGCCCTTATCCTTCCAATCAGCAAGATGCCCGCCTTTGAGAGAAAGATCAGCCTGCCGGTCAACTTTATCATCGTACCTCTCTTCGCATTGGCCAACACCAGCATCTTCATCACCCCGTCCGCCGTTGCAGGTCTCACCTCTCCCCTCTCACTCGGCATTGTCTTGGGACTGTTTATAGGAAAACCGCTGGGCATCACACTCGCCGTTTACCTGATGGTCAAGCTCCGACTGGTCAGGTTATCCAACATACGCTGGACACAATTTATCGGGGTTGGCATATTGGCGGGAATCGGCTTCACCATGTCAATCTTCGTATCAAATCTCTCTTTTCCGGAGGAGAAAATACTGAAAGATGTCGCGAAATTATCGGTGCTGATTGCTTCAGCCCTGACTATGATTGTGGGATATATATGGCTCAAGGTATTTTCCCGTAAGAAGGGAAAGGAGAAGGTTCAATTGGGAGAGCCATTGCCGTAATTTCCGAAATACGTATCAATAAATGGGAGGCGACCTCAATCATCGCAATTGAAGCCGTCTCCCATTATAATATCCTTCCCGAAGGGAACAATTAGAAACCGCGGTGTTCCATATTTCCGAAGATCGTGTCGGAATGAAGGATCAGGTCAACATACTGTGCTCTTTTATATATCAACAGATTGTCATTTTCGTTAAGCACACTGTCCGAAAGTTTCCCTCTGAACTGATCCAGAGAATCATACCCTTTTCTTTCCATCCACTCCTCAATTTCACGGATCATCTCCGTAATCTGCTTCATCCCATGCCTGTACACCGCACTGACTGCTTGCACACAAGTGGCACCCGAGAGGATCAGCTTGATCACATCATCGCCGCCAAAAACACCCCTGCTGGCACACAGGTCAGCATCCACACGGCCATAGAGCATTCCGGCAATACGCAACGATTGTTTGTAATCGCCCTTCTTACTCAGGTTGAAAGCTCTTCTATGACTCTCTTTCTCAATGTCGATATCGGGCTGAAAGAAAGAGTTGAAAAGCACCATCCCATCCACACCTACTTCATCGAGACGCTTCGCAAAATGGAGGATATTGGTGTAGTCGGGACTGAGCTTTACGCTCACCGGTATGGAGAGTTGTTTTTTTATTTCAGCGACCATCTCTAACTGCCTCTTTTCAATATCTGCCGCATCGACATCGAATTGTGTGGGCGCCTGATAGAGGTTGAGTTCTATTCCATCTACTCCGCTCTCTTCTATCAGATGTGCATAACGCAGCCAGGAAAATTCATTTACCGCATTCAGACTGGCAATCAATGGTATGGAAAGGCTCTCTTTGGCATTCCTGATCTTTACCAAATAATAGTCTATCTCGGAGCGATCGACATCAGGATGAAGCGAGGTCATCTCGGCATGAATATCGTTATAC
>JAAYFR010000406.1 GCA_012728155.1 Bacteroidales bacterium
AACCTTCCAAAACCAAGGAGTCTTTGAAATAGGAGGATTTCGTCTCACGAATCACGCCCGGTTTGATTTCATATTCAGCGCGGACATAGAGTAGGTTTTTATCAACCGGCAGCGTATATTTCAACAGTGCTCCTCCCGCCCTGTTCTCTATCAATACATTTGTCACCTGGGCGGGAGCCGGTGCATGCTCGTCGATAAAGTCGACGCGCCCCTCTTCCTTGCAACTAATCCCGACAATCGACATTAGGAAAACAATGAGATATACTATTTTATTGTTCATGATCTAATATTTTAATTGTTTACCATCCAATATTTTGTACCAAGTTTGGATTCGCTTCAATATCACTGGTTCTGATAGGCCAGAAATAGTCGCGAATGCCGAACTTCTGTTCTTTCAAAAGTTGCGGTTGGTACATCATCCGGTTGACCTCTTCTTCCGTCCCGTCAATGGTGGATACCATCATGTTCCAACCTTGCAGAGGGGTATGATACTCAACCGGAGCGGTTTTCCACCGGCGTATATCCCAAAAGCGTTGTCCTTCGAACGACAGTTCAATCAAACGTTCTTTCTGTATAATTCCACGCATGCCAGCTTGGGTATTGTATTTTGGGCTGTTGGTATAGTTGTCCCACGACTCTTTTACTCCTTTTAAACCGGCACGGGCACGCACCAAGTCGATATATTGGAATAGTTCGGCACCATTGGCTCCGTTTGGCCCTTCAGCTTCATTTATCGCTTCTGCATACAACAGGTAGAGGTCGCTCAACCGCATGACAGGCCATGCATAACTTGGTGAAGAGATACTGTTGATCGCATTGAGCTGCGCCTCGTAAGGGATAAATTTCTTAGGGATATAGCCTGTCCAGTTACCCTGTCCTTCGGTACCATCTGTTTCTCCTATCTTAAAGGCCAAGTATCTTAGTGATGAAGCATCTTTATCGTTATATTGACCTGCTCCAAACCATACACCACCATCGAATCCCACCCATGCATAGAAACGGGGTTCACGTTCGAAATGCATATCCACAGTGGTTCTTCCCTGGCGTATGTGCAATCTGTCTTTTGTTTGCGCGGTTCTCAGATTATAGAGATCTCCTATATTCCTGGTTTTATCCTCATCAAGCGGAACCCCATTTTCGGTATAAAACATTTCAGCAATTTTGATCGGCATGCCCAACCACTTGCAGATGTCATTACTGTTGATATAGGATGGATTTAGTTTCGGCATCGACGCATGAATCATCCCACCACTTGAAGGGATCGAAATCATTTGTGTGTTTGCCCAGATCACTTCACTGTTCGACCGTAGGTTAAAAGCATTCCGAAGGGTTATATCCAATACGGTTGTGTCGTTGAACCTGTTGGCCGCATCTTCATACTTATAGAGCATCATCCCTGCCTCATGACAGTTGTCAATGGCCTCTTTACAGGCAATCATTGCTGCTTCCCATTTTTCGGGTACGAAAGAGGTGTTGAACAGAAGGGTACCATCATGATTTTTCAACGTCGCCTGATCATTATTGCCGTTGAACAAAGGACTTGCTGCCGTAACCAGCACTTTTGCCTTCAACGAGAGGGCAATGGGTTTGGTAATGCGCCCGTAATCGCTTGCCGGATCGAGTACGAAGGTGGGGAGCATCTCACCTTCGGTGGCTTCATCCAGTAATTCCACGATATAGTCAAAGCAGACATCTACCGGTTCCCGTTCCACCTTCACGGCATATACATCCGCATCCACCGGCATATTCTCACGGATCAGAGGTACCGGACCATACATCTGCACCAGGCTAAAATGGTAATAAGCTTTTAAAACTTTTGCTTCGGCTATCCATTGTTCGCGCTCCCAGGCTTCCAGGTCGGGAACCAAATGCACATTTTCTAAGAAAGTATTGCAGACACGTAATGCCTGGTACATACTGCTCCATCTCGGAAGCACCGGACTGGTCGCGTTCTGATTTCCCTCGCTTATATCGAGACCGGCAAGGGAGAAACGGTTAGAGAAGTGAGTGGTCTTCCTGGTCCATATGTCGTCTCCTCCCAATGTGGTAGGATCAGCAGAACCTCCATTTTTCGGCATGTAGGAATAACAGGTCGACAAGTATTTAATCGCTTGTGCTCTCGAATTGAATGCCATATCCAGAGTGGCAACCCCATCGGGCACAACGTCCAACCAATCACCACAAGCGGTGAAGCTCATTACCGCGGCAAATAGTATAATTTTATATTTTTTCATATGATTAAAACTATTGATTTTGATTAGTTAAATGTGAAGTTTAATCCAAAATTAACTACCCTCTGAATAGGATACCCCAAGCCATTACCGGCCATTTCCACATCCCACATCTTAAATTTACTGAGAAGGAGCAGATTGGATCCGCTGACATAGAGTCGGAAATTATTCATCCCTATTTTTTCAGTGAATCGTTTAGGTACTGTATAGCCCAACTCCATCTGTTTGAGACGCAGAAAACTGGCATCGCGCATAAACCATGTACTTGTAGCAACATTGTTTGAGATTTGTGTCGTACTTAATCTTGGCCATAAGGCGTAGACATTTTGATTCTCTTCAGACCAATAGCTGTCGGCATATGCCTTGAGAATCTGGGCGTCATTGATAAAAGGAGCTGTCCCTTTTGAATCTCCACTTGCATTGATCCAGAACGATTGGCGTCCTGCCCCTTGAAAAAACAGAGAAAAATCGAATCCTTTATATCCCGTTGAAATCCCAAATCCATAGATGATCTCAGGAACCGTAGGATAACCTATGGGAACCCTGTCAGCTTCTGTGATTTTACCGTCGCGGTTTACATCAAGGTATTTGATATCACCACCGCCATATTGGGATGTCCCTATGTATTGGGGTGGAGAACTGGCCGCTTCTTCATCATCCACGAAAAGCCTTTCAGCGATGTACCCGCTTACCTGATTTAACGACAAGCCTACCCTTGAGCGCCACGGTTCGTTGTATTCCGGTTCCTCATACACATCATATCGGCTGGTGGCATAGGTGAAATTAGCGCGTGCCGATGTCCAGAAATCTTTGTTCCAGTTTTTCTGGTATTCCAATGTCATATCCACACCTTTACCCGACGCTTCACCCACATTGGCCCTCGGAGTTGCTGTCAAGCCCATCGTATTGGGAATACTTGACCGGGTCATCAGGATATTGTCTCTTTTTTCAGTA
The DNA here is from genome assembly GCA_012728155.1 of Bacteroidales bacterium. GTDB lineage: Bacteria > Bacteroidota > Bacteroidia > Bacteroidales > Dysgonomonadaceae > Proteiniphilum. The sequence goes on from JAAYFR010000406.1 coordinate 3,186, forward strand.
AAATACTCGGCAATAATACTCAACTCGTTCCACAATCCTAATTCAAGGGCAATATTTTGTTTGTAAGATTTTTCCCAGCTTATATAGGGATTGGCATACCGGTTAATCGTGATTCCGTTATAGGCAGTATTGTACTCCTGTCCGAAAACGGCTCTCCGGCCACCATCATTCATGTTTACTTCCGAGAGATAAAAGAAACGGTCATAAGCAGTACCAATCTGATCGTTACCGATCAGTCCATAGGAATAACGCAGCTTCAGGTTGTTCACTACAGGCTTCATGTTTTCCCAGAACGCTTCGTTGGAAATAAGCCAAGCGACACCTGCCGACGGGAAAAATCCAAAACGGTTGTCTTTATCGAAACGCTCACTTCCGTTGTATCCGAAGTTAAATTCGGCAAAATAACGGGTATCATACGAATAGGTTGCACGTCCCGACAAACCGAGATTCCGGGAAGGGAGCGACAATTGTAGTGAGCCCGCGTTTGCATTCAAGCTCTCCCGTGCTTGGAATACCAATAGACTGCTGATGTTATGTTTCCCGAAATCGCGGGCATGGTTTAAAGTTCCTTCAAAATAAAATGAAGAGTTCTGTGCCCTCTCTCCAGGCAATTCTCCATATCCCAAATATTCTGTGCCAATAGACGTTTCAAA
>JAAYFR010000407.1 GCA_012728155.1 Bacteroidales bacterium
CCTAAACACAATATCATAATTGGGAAAGTAAAGAAAAAGTAAATGCATTACTCGACACAAAGTGGCATCAAAGCTCTCCCTTTAATGATTTTTGTCCCAAAAGAAGAAGATATATATTTTTTGGACCAAGCCGTATAGCCCTGCAGGTTGTGTTCCCATTGCAGTAGCACAGATAATGTCGTATCATGAATATCCACACTCCTATACATACAATGGAATTTATGTTGACTGGAAAGAGGTCAAAAAAATTCGAGCCTATAATATGCATTATCAAAATGAAAGCAATAGTCAAATGGCAGCTGCGTTATTGCGGGGTATCGGCAACGGAGTTAATATTTATTATGGCTATAGGGGCTCAATGGGCCTTCCTAGTAAAGCAAAAAGATACCTAAGCATGTGTGGTTATGATAATGTGAAAATGTATTGGGGTAAGAATGAAAGCAAAGCGCTTGAAATGTTAAGGAACAATAAACCTGTTTTTATGTCAGGTGTTTCTGGACTCCTTGGGGGACATGCTTGGGTAATAGACGGATTCAGAATAAGTGAACGTTTCGTAGAAACAAAAGATTCAAACGGAATTGTATTTTCATCTAATAAAGAGACCAAAACCTTTCTACATTGTAATTTTGGCTGGGGCGGTAAAGCTGATGGATATTATACTTCTGGTATATTCGATACAAAAAAGGGGGCTGTAGAATATGATGAAAAAGATATACCAGAATTCGGTAAAAGTGACAGTAAATATACATGGCTCTTTAATGTAATAACATACAATGTAAACAAATAAAGACCAACATTATGAAAAAATCGAACTGTTCAATTTTTTTAGTAGGACTTCTCTCTATGGTCGCTTTTTTATATAGTTGTGACAAAAGCTTATATGTTACATACAACAACTATGTAAGTGCATATGTTTTCGAAGAGAGTTTGCGTATCATTCATTATAAAAGTGATGATATGACTCATGTATTTCGGATTGCATCTCATGATCCCAAAGCTAATTTTATATCACCTCATTCAACAGGAGAAGACAAAAAGTTGTTTGAGGCATTATCCATAAAGAACAAAGACACATCCTACAATAGAAAGTTTATAAAAAATGATCTTGACGATATAAATCATTCTAACAATGTTTTTTTTGCTGAAAGGATAACTGATATTTCTATTACATCTGATACAGATTGGAATAGCGATTATCCCGCAGGTGCTTCATTGAATGATCTCTTTTTATATTTATCTTGCTCGCCAGATGCATATATCTTAAATGGATATAAGAAAGTTATAACTGAGAGTTATATCACAACAGAAAGCATAGATGTGCGACTTCAAGATCTTTTATCGTGGACAAATGCCAATTCTGGTGATACAACTACCCCTATATATGGAGTGTTATCTGATATTGAATTTGAGAAATATAATCTGTTAGGTATTTCAGGAATTATCGGCTGGTTTGCCCCTACAGTATTGCCTGATAATCTAAATACTAAAATGAAGATAACGGTCACATATGAAAATGGTAAAACAAGTGTACTGGAGGATTCATTGACACCTTAAAGGGTATACAAAAAATTATCATAACAATAAC
>JAAYFR010000467.1 GCA_012728155.1 Bacteroidales bacterium
GATCACATGAATCGCGCATTTATCAGAATTCTGACAGCCTCGCTGTCGCTGCTGCTGATGCTTTCTCCGCTGATCAATGCCGCCGTCGCGGCCGGGAGCAATCCCGTATTTGATAGGGAATTAAAACAGGGGGACGAGGGAGAGGATGTACGCGCCTTGCAGGAAAGGCTGCAAGCGCTGGGATATTTTGCCGGGGCTGCTGACGGCCGGTTCGGGTCGGATACTGGGAAAGCCCTTGCCGAATTTCAGAGGCAAAACGGGCTGCTTGCCAGCGGCATGCTGGATGAGATCACCTTTGGCGTCCTCTGGTCACCTCAAGCCAGAGCTTTTGAGCAATTGACCCGGGAGGCTGCCGACGGATTCTCCGGGATGATGCCATCCTTTGGCATGGGTGGAATACCCGCCCCCATGGCCATAGAGTTCAATACGAACGAATACGGGTATTTCCGGGAGAACGGTTTCCTGTCCACGCTGACCTCCCCCCTGTCCACCTTCGCGGCTGATGTGGATACAGCATCCTACGCTCAGCTGCGCGCGATGATCCTTCGCGGCGAGACGGTCCCTGCGGATAGCGTCCGCGTAGAGGAAATGCTCAACTACTTTCATTATGATTACGCAAAGCCCCGGGACGGAGAGCCCCTGGGCGTGACGATGGAACTTGCCAGGACGCCGTGGAACAAAGATACGCTTCTGCTGCTGATCGGGCTGAGGGCGGATGACATCCCAAGCGAGGAGCGTCCGGCGCAAAACCTCGTCTTTCTCATTGATGTGTCCGGCTCCATGGATTCACCGGACAAGCTGCCGCTGGTCAAGCGGGCCTTCATGCTGCTGCTGGATGAGCTGAGCCCGGAAGATACGGTATCTATTGTCACCTACGCTTCCCGCGATGAGGTGCTGCTGGACGGCGTCAAAGCGAGCGAGAAGATCAAGATCATGGAAGCTATTGAAGGGCTCACCGCGGGCGGGGCGACCGCGGGAGCGGCCGGCATTCAAACCGCCTATGAGCTGGCAGGGAAGCACTTCGCGCCGGATGGGAACAACCGCGTGCTGCTGGCTACAGACGGCGACCTCAATGTAGGTGTCAGTGACGAGGGAGCGCTCGCCCGCATGGCGGAGGAGAACAAAACGGCGGGCATCGCCTTGAGCGTCCTGGGTTTTGGCGATGGCAACTACAAGGACAACAAGCTGGAGGCGCTTGCCAACCACGGGGACGGCAACTACAGCTACATCGACACTATCTATGAGGCCCGCCGGGCGCTGGTGGAAGAAATAGGCGCCACCTTCTTTACCGTGGCCAAAGACGTCAAGTTGCAGGTGGACTTTAACCCGGCCCGCATCATCGGCTACCGGCTGATCGGCTATGAAAACCGCCTGATGCAGGCGGAGGATTTTGCCGATGATACCAATGACGGCGGGGAGATCGGCAGCGGGCATCGAGTCACGGTGATGTACGAACTGGTCCCCGCGGGAAGCGCGTTTGACTTCGGCGCGGTAGAGAGCAAATACAGCACGGCGGCTCCGGCGC
>JAAYFR010000408.1 GCA_012728155.1 Bacteroidales bacterium
CGAAGATGATTATGAAAACCTGAAACATGATCTATTGCGTGTGATGGCCATCGACATCCCCTTCAAAGAAGAGGATGTAAAGAAAATGAGGCAGGACGATCAATTAGAGATGGTTACTGCTCAAGCATTTGAGACCTTTAAACGCAAGACGGAACGGCTCGCGGAGATAGCCCATCCGGTGATCAAGCAGGTCTTCGAAAACCAGGGAGCGATGTATGAGAATATCCTGATCCCCATTACCGACGGAAAAAGGGTATACAATATCTCATGCAGTCTGAAAGAGGCCTACGAGACCGGTTCGAAAGCATTGGTAAAAGCATTCGAGAAATCGATCTTGCTGCATACCATCGATGAAGACTGGAAAGAACATCTCCGGGAGATGGATGAACTGCGCCACTCAGTGCAAAATGCCAGCTACGAGCAGAAAGATCCATTGCTTATCTATAAGTTGGAATCGTTCAACCTTTTTAAGACCATGGTGAATGATGTCAACTCCAAAGCGGTATCCATCTTGATGAGAGGTCAGATACCGATACAGGATCCGGGAAGTGTGCGGCGTGCCGCTCCCGAACAGAAGACCGATTACAGTAAGTACCGCACCCAGAAGGAAGAATCGGAAAGTATGCCTGCTGCAGGATCTAACGGTGGCCGTGATCCGCAGCAACAGAGACAGCCCCAGAAATTGGAACCGATCCGTGTGGAGAAAAAGGTAGGCAGAAATGATCCCTGCCCTTGTGGAAGCGGGAAGAAATATAAAAACTGTCACGGTGCATAAGCGTTCCGCGCCTGATATAGACAAAAAAGAAGACCTTCATAAAAAATTAAAAACAGGAAGAATAATCTTCCTGTTTCTTTTGTTAAATCGGGAAAAAAGCTTTACCTTAGTAAGTCCAAATTTTGGAAAATTTAAAACGACTAATAACCTGTCAATAAGCGGGATAAAATTATTAGTTGAAGAGAAAAATCACTTTTTAATATGATTGATCAGGAAGACAGAATCATTAAGATCAATATCGAAGATGAAATGAAGTCGTCGTACATCGATTACTCGATGTCGGTTATTGTTTCTCGGGCATTGCCAGACGTGCGAGATGGGTTCAAACCGGTGCACCGCCGTATCCTTTATGGTATGTCGGAATTAGGAAATACCCCTGATAAGCCGCATAAGAAATCAGCGAGAATTGTGGGAGAGGTATTGGGTAAATACCATCCTCATGGCGACTCTTCTGTTTATAACGCCATGGTGAGGCTCGCACAGTATTGGAGTATGCGTTACACATTGGTGGATGGGCAAGGTAATATGGGTAGTGTGGATGGCGACAGCCCTGCTGCCATGAGGTATACCGAAGCCCGGTTGAACAAGCTGGCGGAAGAGATGCTGAGAGATATCGATAAAGAGACGGTCGATTTTCAGTTGAACTTCGATGATACGCTACAGGAACCGTCAGTACTTCCCACCCGTATCCCCAACCTGCTCATCAACGGTTCATCGGGAATTGCTGTGGGGATGGCTACCAATATAGCGCCGCACAACCTTACAGAATGTATCAACGGTATCATTGCCTATATCGACGACAAGGAGATCGACATCCGGGGGTTGATGGAGTATATCAAAGCCCCCGATTTTCCAACCGGCGGTTATATCTATGGATATAAGGGTGTGGAAGAGGCGTTTGAGACGGGAAGAGGACGTATTGTGATGCGTGGAAAGGCTGAAATAGAGACAGATAAATCGCATGATAAGATTATTATCTCTGAAATTCCTTATCTGGTCAATAAGGCCGATCTTATTAAAAATATCGCTGATTTGGTTTCCGATAAACGGATCGATGGTATCTCAAATGTCAACGATGAGTCGGATAGGGAGGGTATGCGCATTGTGGTGGATATAAAACGTGATGGTAATGCCAATGTTGTGCTGAATAAGTTGTATAAACTTACGGCACTGCAATCGTCGTTCAGCGTGAACAGCATCGCATTGGTGAAAGGACGCCCCGAATTGCTGTCACTCAAACGGATGATAGAACTTTTTGTGGAACATCGTGTCGATGTGGTCATTCGCCGTACCAAATATGAACTCCGGAAAGCTGAAGAGCGCGCCCATATCTTGGAAGGATTGATCATCGCTTCCGATAATATTGATGAAGTAATTGCTATTATTCGTAGTTCATCCACGCCGCAGGAGGCCATCCAGCGATTGATGGAACGGTTTGATCTCACTGATATTCAGTCGCGTGCCATTGTTGAGATGAGGTTGAGGCAACTGACAGGGCTGGAGCAGGATAAACTGAGAGCCGAATTTGAAGAGATCCAAAAACTGATCGCCTATCTAAATGAAATTCTGCTTAATGAAGATCTCAGGATGAAAGTGATCAAGGATGAACTGATTGAGATTCGTGAGAAATATGGTGATGCACGCCGTTCTGAAATCATCTTTGCCTCGGAAGAGATGAATCCCGAAGATTTTTATGCCGATGAGGAAATGGTCATTACCATCTCCCATATGGGATATATCAAGCGTACTCCTCTGGTTGATTTCCAAACGCAAAACAGAGGTGGAGTAGGGGCCAAGGGAACCGATACCCGCGAAGAGGATTTTGTGGAGTATATCTATCCTGCCACAACCCATAATTACATGCTTTTCTTCACCCAGAAGGGAAAATGTTATTGGTTGCGCGTATTTGAAATTCCCGAAGGAACGAAAAATTCGAAGGGAAGGGCTATTCAGAATTTGCTCAATATCGATTCGGATGATGCGGTGAACGCATTCGTGCGAGTAGAGACTTTGCAGGATAAGGAGTATATCAATTCGCACAATTTACTTTTCTGTACCCAGCAGGGAGTGGTGAAAAAAACGCCCCTTGAAGCCTATTCAAGGCCAAGACAGAATGGTGTGAATGCCATCACTATCCGTGAAGATGACAGGGTAATATCTGTACGTTTAACCGATGGCAACCAACATATAATCATGGCAAACCGTAATGGTCGTGCCATACGGTTCTCCGAAACAGATGTCCGTCCAATGGGACGTATCGCTACGGGAGTCAGAGGCATGAGACTCGATGAGGAGGACCAAGATTGTGTAATTGGCATGATTTGTATGGAACCTGACTCCGAAGATACCATTTTGGTGGTTTCGGAACAGGGATTTGGTAAAAGGACAAAACTCAACGATGATGATGGTGAACCGATATACCGGATTACCCGTAGAGGTGGAAAAGGAGTAAAAACATTAAACATCACAGAAAAGACAGGTAAGTTAGTCGCAATCAAAAGCGTAACCGATGAGAATGATTTAATGATTATTAACAAGTCCGGAGTTACAATACGTGTGAAAATTTCCGACCTTCGTATTATGGGACGAGCTACGCAAGGAGTTCGGCTCATCAATTTAGAAAAAAGAAATGATCAGATTGCTTCAGTCTGTAAAGTAAATTCGCAAGAAGAAGAGGAAGAAGATTTGAATAATATCTCAGAAGAAACGGAAGAGACTCAGAATGATATTGATTAATTGTTGATTACTTGTCGTAAAAATAGAGTGATAAATTTATTCTTTAATTAAACTTTTTGAATTATCTTAGTCAATAGATAAACAAGAGACAATTTTAAAATGTTGAAAATAAGAAACCGAAAGGTTTCATATCACATAAATTAGTTTAATCAAAAAAAATATGACAAAAATGAAAAGAATCTTATTCTTAACTATGGTTGCCATTCTCTCTACAGGAAGCCTCTTCGCACAGAAATCAGCCATTAAAGATGCCAAGAGAGCTTTGGGACGTGACGATTTAAAGGAAGCACGCACATTGATCAGTCAGGCATCCACGAATCCGGAGACTATGAATGATGCTGAGACTTGGAAGTTGATGGGAGATATTGGCAATAAGGCTTTCGACAACGAGAGAACCAAGATGATGCTGGGTCAGAATGCCAATGAGAAAGTAATGCATGACGGGCTGATGGAATCTTATAAACCCTATCTGAAAGCTGATTCCTTGGGTGAATTACCGGATAGTAAGGGGAAGGTGAAAAATAAATTCCGGAAAGATATTATCGGTATCCTGCGTGCTAATCATCCGTTTTATATCAACGGGGGAATTTACTATAACGAACAGAAAGATTATGCCAAGGCGACAGATTTTTTCGAAACTTATTGGGATATACCCTCATTGCCGATGTTTGAAGGACAAAAAGAGACATTCTTGTTGGATAGCACTTTCCAGACCATCAAATATTATGCCATCATCTCCGCTATCTCCGCCAATCAGGATGCAAGAGCACTCGCTATGTTGGAACGTGCTGCAAATGAGCCGTTTGTTGAAAATACTGCATATAAAGAGAGCGATTTGTATGAGTTGATGGCGAGTCAACATGAGAAAGTAGGCGATTCAGCCAAATTTATTGAAAGCCTCAATATTGGCGCACAAAAGTTCCCGGACAGTAAATATTTTATTCCCAATTTAATCAATGTCTATATCCGTAACGGACAAACTGAAAAGGCAATGGAATATCTGGATCAGGCTATTGTGAACGATCCAAACAACTCTTGCGACCTGAATAGCGTGAAAGGAGCCCTCCTGGCTGAAAAAGGAGACTATGCCGCTGCCGAAACAGAATATAAGAAAGCACTTGCATACGATCCCAATTGTGAAAGAGCATTGGAAAATCTTGCAAGAAACTATATGATTCAAGCACAAGAGATCAAAGAAGTTACTGCCACCTTAAGCCGACAACAGCAGGTGGAAAACGATGAAAAAACAATCGAACTCTATCAACTGGCAATTCCTCTGTTGGAGAAATTGGAACAAGCAGTAAAAGGTAGAGAAAACGTGACCAAAAAAGAGATCAGCAACGTGCTCTTGCTGCTTAGAAATGGATATTATAACTTAAGCGTGCTGGGAGTCGATAAATCAGCACAATTAAAAGCAGTGGAAGACCAACTTGATCTTGAATAAATTCTATCGCGAATCCAATTTATAAAAGGAAGCAGACCCATAGGGTTTTCTTCCTTTTTTAATTATATAATCCAAATAGAAAGTGCTTCTCTGCCAACCCAGAATTAAAATAGGGAAGAATCAAAGAATATTATTAAACATAATAGTTATTATAGGAAAATTACTTGCGGATTTATAAGATCTATTGATTTAACTCAAAATGTCAACCATTTTTTGTATTTTTGTGCTCATTGTTCCAACAGCACGGTGGAAGATAGTAGATTACCGTTTGGTATTCGGAATATAGATATAAGGCAGACAGAGATTCACAAAAATAATTGAATGAATGACAAACAATCAACGATATATTCAGCGAGGGGTTTCGGCATCCAAGGAAGATGTACACAACGCCATCAAAAATGTCGACAAAGGTATTTTTCCCAAGGCATTTTGTAAGATTGTACCTGATTTTTTAGGGAATGATCCTGCATACTGCAATATCATGCATGCCGATGGTGCCGGCACCAAATCGTCATTAGCCTATATCTACTGGCGTGAGACAGGTGATATTTCTGTCTGGAAAGGGATTGCGCAGGATGCATTGATCATGAACATAGATGATTTGCTCTGTGTAGGTGCTACCGATAACATCCTGCTCTCTTCCACGATCGGTAGGAATAAAAATCTGATTCCGGGAGAAGTGATATCTGCTATTATAAACGGTACCAACGAGTTGTGTGAGGAGCTCTCGGCACTTGGTGTCCATATCTATCCCACAGGTGGTGAGACTGCCGATGTGGGTGATCTGGTACGCACCATCATTGTGGACAGTACGGTCACCTGTCGCATGAAGCGCTCCGATGTTATTGACAATGCCCATATTCAGGCTGGCGACGTGATTGTGGGTCTTTCTTCGTCGGGACAAGCAAGCTATGAGAAAGAATACAACGGTGGTATGGGAAGCAACGGGCTCACTTCGGCACGTCATGATCTGTTTGCCCACTATTTGGCACAAAAATATCCCGAAAGTTATGATGCTTCCATTCCCTCGGAATTGGTATATTCCGGCCGGATGAAATTGACCGATGAGATAGAGAGTCTGGGTATTGATGCCGGAAAACTGGCACTCTCCCCCACCCGCACATATTCTCCTATTATATCGTTGATAATAAATGAGTTAAAGGATAATATCCACGGAATGGTTCACTGTTCCGGAGGAGCACAGACCAAAATACTTCACTTTCTGGGAGAAGGTCTCAAGGTGATAAAAGATAACCTCTTCCCTCTCCCACTCCTCTTCAATTTGATACAAAAGCAATCCGGCACGGCATGGGATGAGATGTATAAAGTATTCAACATGGGGCACCGGATGGAGATCTATCTCCCTCTCGCCTATGCGCAGCGGGTAATCGATATCTCTCGTTCGTTCAATGTGGATGCCCAAATTGTGGGGCATGTCGAAAAATCAGATCTTCGGGAATTAGTGATTGACAGTGAATTTGGGCAATTCCATTATCGATAAGCAGTAAATATGTCAACTAACTCATTACTTGATAAATTAGAACATTTGGTTACCCGCTTCGAAGAGGTTGGCACCTTGATTACTGACCCGGAAGTGATTTCAGACATGGGACGCTACGTAAAACTCAACAAGGAGTACAGCGACCTCCAGAAAATTGTAGCGGTACGCAATGAATATAAGAATGCGTTGGAGAGTGTTTCTGAAGCGAAAGCTATCCTTGCCAACGAGTCGGATACAGATCTAAGGCAACTCGCCAATGAGGAATTATCTTCCCACAACGAAAAAATTCCTCTGCTGGAAGAGAAGATCAAACTGCTGCTTATTCCTGCCGATCCGGAAGATGCAAAGGATGTGGTGATGGAAATCCGTGGCGGTACCGGAGGTGATGAAGCGGCTATTTTTGCGGGAGATCTTTATAAGATGTATCTCAAATATTGCGAAATCAAGGGGTGGAGTGCGGAATTGGCCAGTTATACCGAAGGCACTTCCGGAGGCTATAAGGAGATTATCTTCACGGTGAGTGGAGAGGATGTATATGGCACGTTGAAGTATGAATCGGGGGTTCATCGGGTACAGCGTGTACCACAGACAGAAACGCAGGGTCGTGTGCATACATCGGCGGCCACGGTGGCTGTATTGCCTGAAGCGGAGGAGTTTGACCTGGAGCTTAATCCGGCCGATATCGATTTTCATACCGCCCGCTCGAGCGGTGCAGGGGGACAGAACGTGAACAAGGTGGAAACCAAGGTGCAGCTTACTCACCGTCCGTCGGGTATCGTAGTGGTCTGCCAGCAGGCTCGCTCACAGCTCAAAAATAGGGAGATCGCCATGCAGATGCTGCGTACGAAGCTCTATGACATTGAGCTCACCAAACAGCAAGGAAATATTGCTTCGCGACGCAAGACAATGGTCTCTACCGGCGACCGTTCGGCCAAGATACGTACTTATAACTACCCTCAGGGAAGAATTACCGATCACCGCATCAACTATACAATTTACAACCTGTCGGCATTTATGGAGGGTGATATCCAAGGGGTGATCGACCAGCTGATGGTGAGTGAGAATGCAGAAAGAATGAAAGAGGCGAACTTGAAATAATTGAACCATCAAAAGTAAAGATATAGATGACGAAACAACAGCTATTTGAGAAGATAAAGAAGAAACAATCCTTCCTATGTGTGGGATTAGATACAGATATAAAGAAAATTCCCGAGCACCTGTTGGAATCGGATGATCCTATCTACGAGTTCAATAAGGCTATTATTGATGCCACAGCACCCTATTGTGTTGCTTTTAAACCGAACCTTGCTTTCTATGAGAGTGAAGGGGTGAAGGGGTGGCTCGCTTTTGAAAAGACGATCGCCTATATCCGGCAGCGACATCCCGATCAGTTCATCATTGCCGATGCCAAACGGGGAGATATTGGAAATACCAGCGAGATGTATGCCCGCACCTTTTTTGATGAAATGAAAGTCAACGCGGTCACCGTAGCTCCCTATATGGGTGAGGATAGCGTAAAGCCTTTCCTTATCTACCCCGAACGGTGGGTTATCCTGCTCGCACTTACCAGTAACAAGGGCTCTCTTGATTTCCAGATGACGGAAGACCGAAATGGTGAACCTCTTTATAAGAAGGTGCTGCGGGTATCGCAACAATGGGCAGATAGCGAGCAGATGATGTATGTAATTGGAGCTACCCGGGGTAGGCTCTTTGAAGAAGTGCGTAAGATGATACCCGACCATTTCCTGCTGGTTCCCGGAGTAGGCGCACAGGGCGGCTCATTAGAGGAGGTGTGCCGCTATGGGATGAATGAAAACTGTGGTCTGCTGGTCAACTCTTCACGGGCAATTATTTATGCCGATGGCAGTGAAAATTTTGACTACGCTGCCGGAGTGGAGGCGAAAAAACTGCAGCAGGAGATGAAAGAGATGCTGGAAAAATATTGTTTTCTATAATGATGGAGAAGAAAAGGAAAATAATCAATGATCCTGTCTTCGGTTTTATCAATATCCCGAATGATTTCATATATGAGGTCATTCAGCACCCTTTTTTGCAGCGACTTAACCGTATCCGTCAACTGGGATTGGCACCCTTTGTATATCCAGGTGCGCAACACACCCGCTTTCATCATTCCATCGGAGCCATGTTTCTGATGGATGAGGCACTCAAGAGGCTGAAAGAAAAAAGACACCATATATCGAAGGAGGAGACCGATGCAGCATTGGCATCAATCTTACTGCACGATATCGGGCATGGACCCTTTTCGCATGTATTGGAACATACTCTGGTTACCAATATTCACCACGAAGCCATCTCACTTCTTTTGATGGAGCAGATGGACAGGGAATGGCACGGACGATTGCACATGGCGATTGATATTTTTACCGATCGATATCCGAAACGATTTCTCCACCAGCTGGTAAGTGGGCAATTGGATGTAGACCGTCTTGACTATCTACGAAGGGATAGTTTCTTTACCGGTGTGGTGGAAGGTAATATCGGCTCTGCACGTATTATTAAAATGCTCGATGTAAAAGAAGATAAGCTGGTGGTGGAGTCCAAAGGGATCTATTCGATTGAGAATTTTCTGATGTCGCGACGGCTGATGTATTGGCAAGTCTACCTGCACAAGACAGCTGTGGCGGCAGAAAAAATGATGATCAATCTGCTCCGGCGCGCCAAAGAGCTGTCGATGAGCGGCGAAAAACTTTTCGCCTCCCCTGCCCTCTCCTATTTCTTGTCGAACGAGAGCACCATCGATGATTTTGAAAATAATGGTGAAGCGTTGCGTCATTTCGTCAACCTCGACGATAATGATATCTGGTCGGCACTAAAAGTATGGACTTCACATGCCGACACGGTATTATCGGTATTGAGTAACGGCATGGTCAACCGGAAACTGTTTAAAATTGAGATCACAGAGGAACCATGCAGCGAGGAGAAAATCTCTCGTTATATAGCATCATTCAGCGAGAAATTTGGAATTACAGCACATGAAGCAACCTACTTCATCTCCTCGGATATACTGACGACCGACATGTATAATGAGGAAGACGACAGCATCGACATAATCTATAAAAATGGTGAGGTGAGAGATATTTCCAAAGCATCGGATATGTTCAATATAGAATTGTTATCTAAAAAAGTGAAAAAATACTACTTCGCCTACTTGAGGGAGTAACAACTCCCACACTTTATCTGCCTCTCATTGATAGGTCATCTTTCCTCCCTCGCATTGGGCACGAAGAATATCACTACGATACACCCGATAAGGCCAAGTGAGAGGATTACCCACCTGATCGTACCTGCCCCCATTATTACAAATGAAGAAAAGAGTACCATGATCGACATAAAAATAAGCACCCCTATTTTCCCTTTACGGGTAATCCCTTTCCTACGTTGGTAGTTTTTAATCCGTGGCCCTAATATTTTATTGTTAATGAGCCAATTATATAACTTTGGAGAACTCTTGGCATAGAGAAAAGCGGATAATAGCGCAAAAGGAGTTACCGGAAGACCAGGCACAACGATCCCTAAAATTGCAAGAATAAGAGAGAGAGTACCCCCAACTAAGTAGAGGATACGTATGATCCTGTTTTTTTTGATCTCCGGCGCGGACTCTTTTTCAGATACCGTGATAGAAAGTTCCGAGGCGACGGATTGATTATTTAGATTTGGAATTTTATCCATAAATTGAGCTTTTTGTATTCATAAGATACCACTCTTAGACACAAAGAGGCAATCAAAGTCTCTTATGAATAGTTTTCTCATTCTTGGCCCTTGAGTTTTGATTTTAACCTAAAAGACAAAGATAATCAAATAATCAGATATATAATTTTTGCCCTTGATCGAATTTCTATTATCTTTGCAGATATTGTTAAGGTTATGAAATTTTTTTCTGATTATAAATGATGACTTTTACAGAGGAAAAGAAAAAAAAGATCCGTTTGCTTTTTGTTTGTCTGGGAAATATCTGCCGTTCACCGGCCGCCGAAGGCATTATGGCTGCAGTTGTGGAGAAATATGACCTTCAAGGTGTAATTGAAGTGGATTCTGCCGGCACTTCCGGATGGCATGATGGGGAACTCCCCGACGATCGTATGCGCTCCCACGGAGAAAGAAGAGGGTATGATTTTTGTAGTCGTGCCAGGAAATTCAAAAAGGCCGATCTCCACGATTTTGACTATATCGTTGTGATGGACAGACAAATTTTCGATGATGTAAGAGCGTTTGCCATAAACCAGGAGCAGAAAGATAAGATACATATGATGACTGAATACTCCCGTCAGTACGCTCATCACGATCATATTCCCGATCCCTATTATGGGGGTGCATCGGGATTCGAATTGGTACTTGATCTGCTCGAAGATGCTTGTGAAGGATTGTTACAATCCATCAGGCAGAGGTATAGTCTTTAAAGGTAAAAAAAAACGGCCAATTTCTCAGCCGTTTGATCCTACCCTTGTTTTCAACTTAATAGGTCATCATCGGTTCAATCTTTCCAGCATCTTCGATCATCTCGGTGAGTTGACCTAAGGAAGGAAGGCGACGGACCAGTTTTTTAGCCTCGTTTACCTCCTGCATCTTTGCATACAGGTTCTCTGCATTGCGGTTTCGAAACTCTTTTACAGTATCTACACCAGCTGCTTCCAACAATTCTGAGAATTGTGGTCCTACACCGGGAACGCGGAAGAGATCGGAATGGTTGGTCCATTTCAAGATCAACATCTCATTGATCTCTGTCTCTTTGGCCAAAGAGATGCGGCCTAATTTCGAGGCACATTTCTCCAATAATGATTCCGGAGTATTAATACCGGCTGCCCTCAACTTCTCACCGTACACGGGACCAATTCCTTCAATGTCTTCAATTTTGTAAGCCATACGAATAATTTTTTAGTGGGTTTAATATTAATAATCTTTTGCCCAAAGATAGATAGATATTTGGAATTACCTATTCAATTCATTCAGTTTTGGGGAATGTGTGGAAAAAATACCTAAAATATCAGACAACATACAACGAACTGATCGATTCGTTGTTGCATACCCTCATAATGGCATTGGCAAACATATCGGCGACGGAAAGAATTTTTACCTTTTCCGATTTTTGAGAATAGGGAATGCTGTCGGTAAATATGATCTCCGTCAGTTTCGATTGGTCTACCCGCAATGAAGCGGGATCAGACATCACAGCATGACTGGCAATCGCCCTTACCGAATTGGCTCCATTCTCCATGATAAGATCGGCTGCCTTGGTAATAGTACCGGCAGTATCCACAATATCATCCACAAGCATTACATCCATACCCTTCACATCGCCAATAATCTGCATATCCGATATTTCGTTGGCCTTCTTCCTGATTTTGTAGCAGATCACCATCGGACAACCCAGAAATTTGGAGTAGGCACTGGCCCGCTTAGTACCTCCCACATCGGGTGTGGCAATTACCATATTGCCCAAATTGAGCTGTTTGATATGCTCAATGAAAACTCCCGAGGCATAAAGGTGGTCGACCGGTGTATTGAAAAAACCCTGGATCTGATCGGCATGGAGGTCCATCGTAATCAGACGATTAATTCCGGCTGCGGCCAACATATCGGCAATCAGCTTTGCACCGCTACTCACGCGGGGTTTGTCTTTCCTATCTTGCCTCGCCCAGCCAAAATAGGGAATTACCGCCACAATGGATTTGGCGGAAGCCCGTTTTGCCGCATCAATCATCAGCAACAATTCCATCAGGTTATCGGAACTGGGAAAAGTAGATTGAATAAGGAATACCTGCTTGCCACGGATCGACTCCTCATAAGAAACGGCGAACTCACCGTCGGCAAAGTGTTCAATGATCATGTTGCCCAGCGGGCAGTTCAGGCTGTTACATAGCTTTTCTGCAAAGTAACGTGACTTGGTGCCTGAAAAGATTTTAAATGGTTTATCCTGCATTATCGATAATATTCTGAAAAATAATTATTTGATTCTACATATAATTTGAAAAAATCAATTTTAAAACTATGACAAAAGTAATAAAATTTTATAGATATTAGAAGAATATCGAAGAACAAAAAAAGCGTTCAATCATAGCACGACTTATGCCAATTTGCAAAGAGCGACAATGGAAACTATACCTCCTATTGCCCAATTTCTTTCAAGAAAGCCTCTTTATACGTCTCTCCAAGAGGAATTTTTTTCTCACCGATAGATAGCCGATTTTTCTCAACACTTTCGATTTTATTCTTTGCTACTATGTAAGAGCGATGTACACGGAAAAATGTCTCTTCGGGGAGTAAACTTTCAATCTCCTTCATGGACATCAGGGTAATAACTGATTTCGCCGATTTGAGGGTATAAATTTTCACGTAGCTTTTCAACCCCTCTACATAGAGAATATCATCGAAAAGCAGATGCACCATTTTGTAATCCGATTTTACAAAAATACCATCAGCACGCCGATCCGGCACTTTCGATGCTACATTTTTAGCGTGGAAACCTTCGTACCAGTCAAGGGCTTTTTTTGCTGCCACCAGAAAGTTGGTGTACGAAATGGGCTTCAGCAGATAGTCAATGGCATTGACACGGTAGCCTTCGAGCGCATATTCCTTGAATGCGGTGGTGAAAATAATTCTGGGCTTTTCATCAATAAAACGAGCCAATTCCATCCCGCTGACGTGCGGCATCTGAATATCGAGAAATATCAGATCGGGTTGCTGGCTGGTCAGTTCTTGCATGACCGATTTAGCCGATGAAAATTTTCCAGTCAGTTTCAAAAATGGCGTATTTCCCACATAGGACTCGAGCAGGGCCAATGCCAGCGGTTCGTCGTCAACAATCCAACAATCAAGTATTTGATTCATATTAAAAAATTGTCATAATGGATTGATTATCAATTCAGTATAGTATATTTTGTTCTCCACATACCGTTGCCAGATGTAGCGATGCAGATAGAGTAGATCAAGACGTTTCTGTACCTGTTGCAACCCAATACCGCTACCGCTACGGTCGGCCTCACTTTTCGGAAAAAAACTGTTGCGGCAAAGGAAGTGGACAATCCCTTCTTCATTTTCTTCCAGTTCTATTTCAATAAAGGAGGGTTCGTCGTTGCTAACACCATGCTTGAAGGCGTTCTCAATCAGCGAGATAAGGATAAGTGGCGCTATCTCCGTATTGCTCGTTTCGGAGATGCGGATAGTGGATGTAACAGTCACATTATCAGTCATCCGCAATTTCATCAAGTCGATGTAGTTGCTGAGAAACTTCGCCTCGTCACGTAGTGGAACAAAAGTTTTCTCGTTCTCGTACAACATATAACGTAGTAACTCGCTCAACTCCATGATGGACTCCGATGTTTTGTCGGAGTTCATACACGAAAGGGCGTAAATATTATTAAGCGTATTGAGAAGAAAATGGGGGTTAATCTGATTTTTCAGATTTTTCAGTTCCGCTTCCACCATATCGTTTTCCAACTCCTTCTGTCGTGATTGCATCCGCGTAATCTGCTCTGTTGATTTCATCACTATTCCCAGAATTGCCACGAACGTGAGCGAGGAAATATCCCGCAAAATAAAAAATAAAACCGGGATCTCATGTTCCTCCTTGGGTACTACTGCGGCTGCATTATTCAGCGTAAATTCAATCTGGTGCCAGAAATGTAGCAACAATGCAAAGCCAATAATAATCAGTATATTGACAAGGAGGAAATAGCTTGTTTTTCGTCTGAGCAACAACCTTTCAACCAAGTAGAAATAATTCAGTCCCCCTAAAAAAAGATTTTTTTCTATTTGAAGAATACATTAAGTTTGAGCGCCGTGCAGTGTAGGCCGTATTTAACAATGTTATAAGATAACCCAATTCAGTCAGGCTCCGGTTGTCCGGTGATTCGATAATTGAAGTTTTGAAATTCGTAAGGTAGAACACCCATGAATTTAGGCAATCGGGCACGGTATTTTTTTAATGATTTAAACAGTTCAATATGAAAAAGCAAAATGTATCAAAAGGAAAATCGGGCAAGGCGGGCATGAATGAATTTACCGTGATCAATCCCAATGCAGCCGGCATTGACATTTCCAGCAAGGATTATGTAGTGAGTGTTCCGCCGGACAGGGATAAAAAGCACCATCAGGACCTTCGGCGCTTTTACCTGTGATTTGAAAGAAATAGCCCACTGGCTGCTTGCATGCAGGATTGATACCGTGGCAATGGAAAGCACGGGAATATATTGGAAGCAATTATTTGTGGTTCTGCAAGAATATGGTATCGAAGTGTTTTTGGTCAATTCGCGACACGTTAAAAACGTTACAGGGAAAAAGACAGATGAACAGGATGCCCATTGGATCATGCGCCTGCATACGTGCGGGCTGTTAACCAACAGTTTTCAACCCGGTGAGCGTGTTCGCACCCTTCGTGAGCTTTTGCGTCATCGCAAGAGTCTGAACAAGAGTAAAACCATAGCGGTTAACCTGATGACCAAAGCGTTGAATACCATGAATATCAAGCTGAACATGGTCCTTAGCGACATCACCTCGGTAAGCGGCCAGAACATAGTTCATGCTATTGTCCTGGGAGAACGGAACCCGAAGAAACTCATGACATTGGTGCACCATAAGGTAAAGGCTTCCAAAGAAGATATACTGAAAGCATTGGAAGGAGTTTGGAGGGAGGAGTGTCTTTTTGAACTCAAGCAGGCTTATGACCACTATCAATTTTTACAAAATCAAACCATGGAATGTGATGAAAAGATAGAATCACAATTGGAATTGATCGCCGCCCAAGTCAATGATGGCGATATAACGGGCATCAAAGAAGAAGCAAAAAAAAAGGCAAGCCGCAAAAATGAACTCTCCTTCAATGTAGCCCCCTATTTGAAAGTGATACTCAAAACAGATATATGTCAAGTGCCCGGAATCAGCGACGAAACTGCCCTGACCATGTATGCTGAAACCGGAGGCAATTTATCCGGCTTTAAATCGGCAGCTTCTTTTACCTCATGGATTGGAGTGGCTCCAAACAATAAAATATCGGGTGGAAAAATTATCAGCAGCCACCTGCCCAAAAAGAACCATCCGTTGAAAACTGCCCTGATACACGCTGCCAACAGTCTTTATCGGAGCGATAATCCTCTGGGGGATTGCTTTCGAAGGCTCAAGGCTAGAATAGGCCCAAAGGCCGCAAAATGCGCCATGGCAAGAAAACTTGCCGTCATTCTCTATCAAATGATCGTAAATCAAAAAGAGTTTGACATAAGTTTGTTCGAGCAACACCAGAAAAATTATACGGAGAAAAGAATCAAAATGCTCCAAAAGCAACTGAATGATCTTTTGGAAGTTGCGTGATCTATGTATAAGGTAGGTAAACTTTATCATTACCGTCCGATAAAAACCCATTTTGATTTTATTTCTTTGTAACAGGTTTATTACCAGACTTTATTTTCTATATTTTCATCATTTTCAAAAGGAAGCCCCCTTGAAAAGGGTTAGCATCTCCAATTTTTGGTCATCCCGTCGCCAATCCCTTTCGGGGTTTTCCAAGAATTTCATCAAGTGCAGGTAATTGAACAGGTGTATCCTGCAAAAAGAGACCAGGTTAGAGAACGCCCAGGGTCGATCCAGCCGCTTTTGGATAACCGTGAGTAGCAAGTTCACGATCAAGACGCAATATATCTGTATTTTTATCGCGTTCTCGTTATCTCCCAAGAAGTACTTGAGCGGGAAATTGCCTTTCAGCTGCTTGTAAAGCAGTTCGATCTGCCACCTTATTTTATAAATAGCGGCTATCAGGTCTGCACGCATCTCGAACAGGTTGGTAAGGAACTCGAACTCGCGCTTGAGTTTCCTGTCATAGAAGACAACCTTGCGCAGCTTGAGCTTACTTTTACTGCCATCCTCTTCCTTTACTGTTACCTCGATGATAGCGTCTTCCAGCACGCCGCTGTGAATGCACTCGTCAATATAGAGTTCTTCCTCCAACTTGTAAACAGCGTTGTCCTTGACGCGGGTAACGAAGCCGGCACCTTTCTCGCCAAAGAGTTTGAATGCTTTATAATCGTTGTATCCCTTGTCAAAAACGTAAATAGTATTGTCATCGGGCGTGAGCTTGCCCAGCAGCATATGGTCGTGCGTGGAAGCGGATGAAAACCAAACCATCTTGGGTACCGCTTCATCGACATTAATAACGGTGTGTACCTTGATGCCCCCTTTTCGTTTACCATTGGAGGGAGTCCTGCCCACGCACTTCAATATCTCTTGGAACAAGCTGATAACGGTACTGTCAAAGATCTCGATTTGTTTATTTATCACCTGCTTAAACCGGGTGTCCGAGATCACGCGTTGGTACTCCAGGAGCAAATCGTGATACACGCCGGCAAAGAAATCCACGCTCCTGCGCTTGTTCGCGTCCGACAACGTACTCCGGTAAGGAATATGACCGAGTTGGAAATGCCCTGTCTTGCCTGATAAACCCAGCATTGCACCGGCCACCTCGCGTAGCGAGGAGCATTTGGCGAACACGCAAAAAAGCATGCTGATCAGGTGATCCTTGGCTGTAAAACGCTTCACGTAGTGGTCCGATTTATGCTTTTTACTGTTCAGGGAAATTATTCTTGTATCGATCATGGAGATGAGCTGTCCGAAAACCGATTGTCCGAAAAAATGTGTACTTTTGTTCATTGTAGTATTGTGATGAATACAAAGCTACAATTATTAGTACGACGGGCAAACTTAAATTTGCCCGCGTACTTCTTTCAAAAAGTTTTTATCGGACAACAGTGAAACTTTATATAAAGAAGTCTGATTGATAATATCTGCTTTATTCACTTTCCAAACTAAAGAAAACGTCTAACTCGGCGAGATTCATTAATTTATTTCCTGGTCCGCCAATGCTTGACGAATACACCGGTGATTCGGTACATTCTACTCCCATAAATCTCACATAACGGGCATTCGTGACAGGTATTTCAAATAGTCGTGAATAGTAGTACATACTATTGTCATAATCGAATTCGGAGATTGTGACCCAATCTTCATTATTGCGACTACATTCAAACTTTATAGTAGTAGGGGCACGCGGGTCGGCACGTCCATTGGTTTGCTGGTAGGAAGGCCACACCCCAAAGCCTGAAACCGGTATTTCACGCCCAAGATCGATGGTGGCAAATTCAGGATAATTGTTGTTGGTCAACCACATATCTGCCGTGTTCCCATTATAGAAATTGGTCGCAACATTTCCTCCATTTTGGGTTGAAAAGGCGATAACTTTTCCTAACTTTTTGCTAATCATTAAGTCTGTTTCAGCAATAATTGGAGGTGTTATTGTATCCAACCACTGATTGTCAGGACTATAATAAGTGATCCGTTTGAATGATGTTCCTTCTTTATAATCTGTAATGGAAGTGGTTGTAGTTTCATTTTCTATCTGAATAGTTTTTTCTGTACCATCGATGGTTGTGTAAACCAACTTTGTAAACCGGGCGCCGTTGATTGGATCGGCGTTTTGCCATTCTATCAGCAAATCATTGTTAAAACTAGTACTTTTTGATTTAAAACCGCGATGTGCCAGTGACGCAAGATAATTCTCACCTACGGTACGGGTTATTAATTCAAGAGGATTAGATGAATTTCCTTTTTTATCAAAAGACTTCACAAACAGGGAATATTGACCTTCAGAGAGGTTGATAATTTGTTTTACTGCCGTTGCAGAAGTAATATCAACCATAACCGAATCCTGATAATCGTTCCAGTAAATACCCACTTTTGAAGTACTGGCATCCACCACGTTGAAGTTAATCTCCAGACGGTTATATCCGATACGAGCTTTTAATC
>JAAYFR010000409.1 GCA_012728155.1 Bacteroidales bacterium
AAGGCAGGGGCGGGAGAGCCGCAATGGGGGCATTTTTCTGTTCTTGTCTCCATACTTGGAATGTTGATTGATTGAAATAGATTGAATATGATTGCCGTTGTTTTTCTTGACAATTTCCTCTATTTCAATACTTTAACGATATTCTTATCCAGCCTGTCATCAATAATGAGGGGGAAGAGCTTTCTGGCTTCCTCCACCTTGCCGCTTTCGACTAAGAGCGTTACTTTTTCCGACAATAGTTTGTCGATCAGCTTGTCCGACTGCTTGTGGTCGTTCATCCGGATGGCATAACGGAGTGCGTCGTCGTAGCGGCTGTTTTCCACCAGCTCGTCGATTCTCCGTTGATAGATTTCGTCGATCACTTTCTCCCGCTGGGCACCATTGGAGATGAGCGAGGCGGCGGCAATAGCTTTTTCCCATTCCCCTTTCTTGATGAAGGAACGGGCATCGCTGTGGGCTACCACGTTGAGGGCTGTCCGTCGGTTGTGAATACCGGTGATAGAAAGTGCTTTTTGGAGTGCGAGTTCCCTGTCGCCGCCGCTGAGGAGTGCTTCTATCTCTTTCCCGGTTTTACGGGTGTTCACCGAATATCCCATATATGGAAGGATGAGTACGGTGATGATGGCTGCCACTGCAACCGACGAAACCAATGCTGCCTGTCGTCCTTGTCGGCGATAGGCTGCGACGGCTTTGTCGGTTTCGAAATTCAGGTCGTCTAACAGGCCGCCCATCATAGCGTCGTCACCGTAGAGCTTCCCCATCTTGCCCGATAGTTCTCGGGAGCGTTTCTCTAAGCTCTTGAAGCCTGCTTCGCGCTTCTGCTTCTTCGACGATTTCCCGATATCTTCACGCATGATCTTGAAATAGCCGAAGGTGAAGATATGAAACAGGCCCGTTACGATTCTCCGCACGGTGGAGGGCTGGTGGTAGGCCTTGATCTCCACCAAAAGGCGTTGAAGCTCTTTTATATCCTTGTCGAGGGTGTGCTTCCCGGTCGCCTCCTTATCGATATACCCGCATCCGGGGCAGACCAACGAGAGGTTTTCGCGCACGATGCCGCACTGGGGGCAGGTGTTATAATAGGCTTCGAGCTGTGCGCGGATTATGTCGTTGACTTCGCTGTGCGACATGGCGATGCCCTTTGCCTGCTCCTGCAGGAATTTTCGGGCATCATTGTCGATGGTGCCTTTGCCTTGCTTGATTATTTTGGCAGTTTGTTTTATAAATTCGTTTCTCGCGTTCATTGGTCCTCGTTTTTTGTTACTCGGTTTTCATATGATTAAAACTATTATTTTCAAAGGTATCATATGGAACTCGCTTTTAGTCATGTTCTTGTGTGAGAACAATTATCATGCTCGTTTCATAACTAAATTTTAGGCTCAGTACGTCCATCACGAAATTCTGGTCGGGTGTGCCGACGATGGTCCCCAAAGCGGATTGAAAGTCTTCGGAGCGGGTATCTATGTCGTCCACGTTTTCCAGCATGGCAAGACCCATATTCCGGTTGAAAGTTTCCTTGTCGTCTTCCTCCATGGTGCGGTATTTCCCGATGATAGGGATGAGGATGGCGAAGATGGCTTCGGTAATCTCCGGCTCAGAGGCCAAGTTTTCATTATCTTTTCATTTTAATTTTTCAATTATTTATCCTAATTCTCCTCCACCCGTTTCACCATCAAATCCTCATCTATCTCGTAACTGCTGTAGGGTTTAAATTCAATTGGCAGATTTTCAGGATCATAGTCATTCTTCAGTTCTTCTAACCATACCTTTACTATGCCCGGTTTTACAGCCCGCCACCGGTATGAATAATCATTGCGTCCACCGGTCTGCATATCTGAACCGGAATCTCTTTTCTCTAAGAAACTACCCAGATCTTCCACCAAATCAGCGGGTTCCACACAAGTGTAAATCTCGG
>JAAYFR010000410.1 GCA_012728155.1 Bacteroidales bacterium
GTACTATAGGGCGCTTCTCATTTGCCGATACCCGTATGCTAAACAGTTTCATCGACTTTGAAGATTGGAAAAATCAGAAGTCGTTTTTTATGAAATCATTTCTCGAGCCAGGCAATCGTCTACCTTTCTATGAGACGGTGAACGATGGATATATCGATATCGATGAAGAACGGGTGTATCATTTGCGGTATGAGTTGGAGGATCATTACGGAAACAGGCTGACCTATCATTTCACGGTCACCGGAAAATTACAACCCATCCCCGAAAGAGAAGGATGCGACAATCGGATGAGATGGAACTCATACAACTCCTATTCAGATACAGGATTTCAACTACAAATCTCAAGAGGGAATCTCTATGATGACATCTGCTTCTCTCACACCTCCACTCGGAGCCCAAATCATTATTCCGATATACATCGGATAAATGATACCCCTGTAGCACTACACGATCGGGCGGAAATCTGGATTGGCATGCATATCGACACGTTACAGAATAAGCAGAATCTGGGTATTGTCAGGATCAGCAACAATGGATCCGAAAGCTGGATTGGTGGAGAGTATGTACATGGAGGCGTTTCGGCAGCTATTCGTGAATTAGGCGACCGCTATGCCATATCGGCCGACACGGTAGCGCCCCTCATCACACCTATCGAGGAAATCTCCTGGCCAAGTCAAAAACGCATACGTATCCGCCTCACCGACAACAAGAGCGGCATCAGATCGTTCAGGGGAGAGATCAATGGTGAGTTTGTGCTGTTCACCCACGATAGCAAATCATCGCTCTATACCTATCACTTCGATGAGAGCCGGATTGAGAAGGGGCAACTACAGCTATTTACTTTTACCGCCACCGATGGTGCCGGCAACCGCACCGAATACCAGTACAATTTTTATTATTGATTACAATCCCAATACCGCCTGAGCAATACCGATTTCTTCGCTTTCTTATCTCTTTGGCCTTGTCGTGTTTGCTCTCCTCTTCGATCCCGATTTATTGGCTGCTACCCTATGTTTGCCAATAGGTAGACCGCTCGGCTGTTTGCTTTTCCGTTCCGTTTTTTTCGTCCTGTCGGTTTCTCTCTCTGGTTGATTCTTTGCCCCGGTGGCATTGGCAGCTCTCTCTCTCTTTTTATATTTTTCTGCAAGGCTGGCTTTGCGGTAGTCGGTCTTGATGTCGAGTTCTGCCAACGCCCGGTTCATCGCTTTATTGCTATTGGCCGGTCTCTTGTCGGTAGCTATTTTTTCCGATTTTTCGATCAGGTCAAACAGTCCTTCGAGTTCTACCGGAGTAAGGTTTCGCCAGTTTCCCTGCCCCAGTTTACCCAGTTTGATATTCATAATTTGTATCCGCTCCAGTTTGAGCACATTATAGTCGAAGTAGTCGCACATACGCCTGATTTGCCGGTTCAATCCCTGTACAAGTGATATACGGAAAGTATTAGGATTGATTTTCTCTATTTCACAACGCCGGGTCACACGGTCGAGGATGGGCACGCCTTGTGACATCCTGGTCAGGAACTCCTCTGTGACAGGCTTGTCCACTTTCACAATATATTCTTTCTTGTGATTGTTGCCCACTCGTAAGATCTTATTGACTATATCTCCGTCATTGGTAGCAGGATCAGTCCTTGCGAATCTTTGTCCAGCCGGCCGACAGGGAATATCCGCTGCTCATGGCTGATATATTTCACAATATTGTCCTTCTCTTGAGGATCGGTCGTACTGACAATGCCTACCGGCTTGTTAAAAGCGATATATACAGGCTCTATCTCCTGAATGATGGGAGTGCCGTTCACTTTCACCCTCTGGCCGGGAAGCACACGCATACCAATGGCAGCCTTCTTCCCGTCAATAGTGACCTTGCCCGCTTCTATCAGGCGGTCAGCTTCACGGCGGGAGCAAAAGCCCGAGCTACTGATATATTTATTTAGTCTATATTCCATCCTCAATATTCCATACGAAAGCACGGAGTCCTAAGTTGGATGATTCTTCATCTATCTTCCTCAGGTAATCCAACAGGGGCTTTACCCTGTCGTCTTCCACCACGGTAAGAATAGCATTGTTAAATGCCGGCCACGCATGGGTTCCATAATGCGGTTCCCCGTCTTTACTTCCACGGCCGCGCACCGATTTCCATGCGGTGAAGCCACGTATGTTGAGCGAACTCAGGTTGGTCACTATCTCCTCGTAGTGTGCCTGGTCCAAAGTTATCATTACTGCTTTCATATTTTTTTAAAATAAAGCGCAAAGAGTAAAGAACAGAGAGTTCTGAACTTCTTCACTTTTAATTGTCAATTTTCCGTTTTCAATCAACCATTTTCAATTGATAACGGTGTTTCTTCCGCCTCCTGCGCACGCCATAACCTGCCATCATGGAGTAAAGCGCCGGCACCAATACAAGGGTAATGATGGTAGAGAAGGTCATACCTCCAATAATGGAGATACCGAGTGATTTCCACATCTCCGATCCTTGTCCTGTTCCTACTGCCAGCGGAACCATACCAAGGATTGTGGTAAGGGTGGTCATCAAAACGGGACGCAACCTGGAACGTCCCCCATGCACTACCGCCGTGATAATGGACATGCCTCTCTCCCTGTTCAGGTTGATATAGTCGATCAACACGATGGCATTCTTCACCAC
>JAAYFR010000411.1 GCA_012728155.1 Bacteroidales bacterium
CATCACAGATAGAGCCTTCCACCGTTTCATTTCCCATCCGGAAAATATTTCAGAAGAGAAGGGATGTGCGTATCCGTCTTGCCAATGTGTTATCCGTGAATGGTGAAAAAAAATATGTAGAGACTTCTGTTGGCCGGTTTCCTTATGATTATCTGGTGGTTGCTACCGGTACCCGCACTAACTTTTATGGTAATACAGAGGTAGAGCATAACTCCCTCGTATTGAAATCGACCTATCAAGCCATCAATGTACGGAATGCCATCCTCTCCAATTTCGAGAAACTGTTATATGCGGAGAAGAAAGAGAGGTTATATAATATCGTCATCGTGGGAGGAGGTGCCACCGGCGTGGAGCTGGCAGGTGCCTTTGCCGAGATGACCAGGGAAATATTACCCAAGGACTATCCTAATATAGACTCGGATAAGGTACAGGTCTATCTGCTGGAAGGGGGACCGCATACACTCTCCAATATGAGTAGTTTTGCCCAGAAATATTCCGAAGATTATCTCCGGTCGATGGGGGTGATTGTGAAGACCGGTACTATTGTAAAGGATTATGATGGGGAGCAGGTCACTCTCAATAACGGAGAGGTTATCCCTACCGGTAATGTGATCTGGTCGGCCGGTGTGACCGCCAATGTTATCGATGGAGTTCCCGCCGGTTCGGTATTGCCCAACGGCAGGATCAGGGTCGACCGGGTCAATAGGGTAGAGGGGCTGCAAGATGTCTTTGCCATAGGAGATGTAGCCTATATGGAGACCGAAAAGTATCCCAAAGGGCATCCGCAATTGGCCAATGTGGCCATCGGTCAGGGAAAGAACCTGGCGAAGAACTTTCAGAAGATCGTGAAAGAAGAAACCGGTCTGAAATCGTATGAATACCGTAATCTGGGTACTATGGCTACTGTGGGGCGGAACAAGGCGGTGGTCGATCTCCCGTTTGTGAAATTCAAAGGCCGCTTTGCCTGGCTGGTGTGGATGTTCCTCCACCTGATGCTTATCCTGAGCGTGCGCAATAAGCTGGTGATCTTTATCAACTGGGCATGGAATTATGTTACCAAGAACAACTCGTTGCGGTTGATACTCAAGGATAGCGACTGATATTTTGTTATAAAAAAGTCAATTTATATCCTTCCTCCTTTACGGTAATGATTTACTTAAATTCATAACAACATGAAGAAATTAAGCAAAATCAGATTGTAAAATGCAGTAGTGTTAGAAAACCGTGAGATGAAAGCTATCTATGGTGGTAGCGGTGGTAGTGGATCAGAAGCAGAAGGCGTCTTACGTTGTAA
This sequence comes from Bacteroidales bacterium, assembly GCA_012728155.1. GTDB lineage: Bacteria > Bacteroidota > Bacteroidia > Bacteroidales > Dysgonomonadaceae > Proteiniphilum. The sequence goes on from JAAYFR010000411.1 coordinate 1,295, forward strand.
CAACGGGAGATTTTTTGAAGTATCAAGTTATGTGATAAATCAACTTATTTTCGTTCAATTGTCAACCGGTCACTATGGATTGTTCGAAGCTATGAAACTTTTTGTATATTTGTGCTGAAAATCCATATGCTAAGTGTATGAACTTTTTGACTTCTGAACTTCTAAATATACAAACCTATGAAACGACTTGAGACACTGATCCTTTCAATTGTATTACTGGTTTTTGCAACGACCCTTTCCGCACAGGAGAATAGTGAAAACCAATATACATTCCTGTTGACCGGGGCATCTTTTGCTTCACCCAACAACGGGTGGTTTGAAGTAGGCTGCCAATTGACGGGTGCTACACCCCTTAATCGTGCCATTGGAGGCGAGGCCATCGCCAATACCGCCAACCGAATGGCGGAAGGGACCCTCTACTCAAAAGAGGAACTGGAAGAGATAGATGCATTGGTGATCATGCAGGTACACGACAGGGATGTGTTTGGCTCATCTCCATTGAAAGAAGAGTATACCGATTACGAGATCCCCTTTGATCGTAACAATTACGCGGCGGCGTTCGATTATGTAATCAAACGTTACCTTACGGAGTGTTATAACCTGAAATTCGATGAAAATTCTAGATACTACAATACCCGCATGGGTAAGCCGGCAGTAATAGTTCTCTGTACCGATTGGCACGATGGGCGGGTTACCTATAATACTTCCGTACGGAAGCTGGCAGAGAAATGGGGATTTCCTGTGGTGGAATTCGATAAATATATCGGCTTCTCCAGGAATAGTGTGCACCCTGTGACCAAAGGGCAAACCAGCCTTCTCTTTACGGGTGATAACCAGCAGATCGCCGGCGAGAAATTCGGATGGCATCCCGAAAACGGACAGGATAAATATATCCAACGACGTATGGGAGCTATCTTTGCCGACACTATGCGGAAAATCTTCCCATAAATGATAGACTCTTCCTATTCAGTGACACCACTTAATAATTGGTAATTTATAATATCCCATGCGAATAAAAGAAGTCCTCCAGACCATTGAACAGTTGGCCCCGCTGCCATTGCAGGAGAGTTATGACAATAGCGGGCTACAGGTGGGTGATGTCAACCGCGAAGTGACCGGCATCCTGCTCTGCATCGATGTGACGGAGGATGTGATAGAGGAGGCCATCTCCTTAGGCTGTAATCTTGTTATCTCGCACCATCCCATCGCCTTCCGTCCGTTCAAATCGCTTACCGGAAAGAATTATGTGGAGCGATGCATGATACAGGCCATCAGGAACAACATCGCACTCTATGCCGCGCATACCAACCTCGATAATGCCCGCGGGGGAGTCAACTATAGACTGGCACAGATGCTGGAACTGCAGAATGTGAAAATCTTGCAACCACTTGAAAATGCACTGCTGAAGTTTGTCACTACCGTACCGCTCCAGTATGCCGAGAGCGTGAGAAACGCACTGTTCAATGCCGGGGCGGGACATATCGGGAATTACGATAGTTGCAGCTATAATCTTTCGGGAGAGGGAACATTCAGGGCTAAGGAAGGTGCCAATCCTCATATCGGTGAGATCGACCGGCTCCATTTTGAGCCCGAAGTAAGGATCGAGACCGTGATTCCTGTCATGAAACGGGAAGAGGTGCTGAGGGCATTGCTGGCAGTGCATCCCTATGAAGAACCGGTATTCGATCTTTATCCTATTGCCAATAACTGGCCACAACACGGTAGCGGAGTGGTGGGGGTATTGCCGGAGCCGATGCCGGAGCAGGAATTCCTATACCTCCTGAAGGATATTTTTAATCTACCCACCATACAGCATTCAAAAATGCAGGGACGGGAGATTCGTGATGTAGCGCTCTGTGGTGGTGCCGGTGCATTTCTGATCCCTCAGGCTATCACTTATGGAG
>JAAYFR010000412.1 GCA_012728155.1 Bacteroidales bacterium
ACAGTATCCTTAGTAAGCGGCTCACCAATGGTAAAGGCGGCAATTTCATTATTGATACAGATCAATCCCCCTTTCAGGTTGAAATACTCAAAATTGTCGAGCGTCAGCGTGGTGGCATAATCATCATAGGCCAGCGATGGGTCTTTCTCCTCCTTATTCACCTCCATCCACTTGTCGAGCATATCCTTACACTCTCTCCCCAACGCCGGGTTTCCGGTAAGGGAGTGATACTTCCAATCATTTTCCCGTTTGAAACGATTTATGTGGTTGCGCTTACTTTGCAGCTTCTTCCCTGTAAGATGGATTAATTTCTCGGTCGTATAGATATAATCGGAGACTGATCGGTTCAATCTGTAATTGAACCGGCCGGGCATCGCCAATTCAATCTTCGCTATCATCTCTTTCGTCACTCCCCGCAACTGGAAAGGGGTGGTGAAAGAAGAATGATTTTCCACAATCAGATCGATGGCATCTTTCAAATTACCGGTTCCTATCGGTTTGAGATAGGAGTTCCTACCGTTATTATCTTTAAAGCGGATAAAAAGCCAATCGGGGGTTGTGGCAAATTGAGTGTCGAATTTTTTTCCCCAGCAATACAAATTGGTAAAACAGAGGTCCGATGCCCTATAGTTTTGCTGTTGCAGATAGGAGTCAATTATATCTTTGTCTTTTAATTCAAGCGATTTAAATAGCAGCATAGGGAGATACTTTTCTTTGGTCTTACTGTGGGTGAACAACCAACCAACCAAAAAGTTTAAAAAGGCTTGAAACCGACGATCTCCCTTACCGCCTGAATGGTCTTTCGGGCACTTGCCCTTGCCCTTTCTGCTCCTTCCTGGGTCACTTTACGCAGATAGGCGTCATCTTTTTCTATCTCTATGATTCGTTCGCGGATGGGAGCTGTGACTTTAATGATATCTTCTGCCAACTGTTTTTTCAAATCCCCATAACGGATTGCGCAGCTGTTCCACAGCAACTCATAATGTTGCACCACTTCGGGGGTAGAGACTACGCGGAGGATGGTAAAAAGATTTTCGATATAATCGGGTTTCACAGAATTGAATTCGGTCGGCGCAGAATCGGTAAGTGCCCGTTTCACTTTTTTCTCGATCTCTTTCGGGCTCTCACCCAGATAGATGGCATTCCCTTCCGATTTTCCCATCTTGCCGCTGCCGTCGAGGCCGGGAATCTTCACCAGCTCCTCCCCAAAGTTATAGGCTACCGGTTCTTTAAAATAGTCCACTCCATAGAAATGATTAAAGCGACGGGCAAAGCGGCGGGTCATTTCAAGGTGCTGTTCCTGGTCTTTCCCCACCGGCACCTTATCGGCATTATGGATTAAAATATCGGCCGCCATCAGCGTGGGATAGGTCAGTAATCCCGCATTCACATTCTCCGGTTGTTTGCGCGCTTTCTCCTTGAATGAGGAGGTCTTGGAGAGTTCCCCCAGATAGGCATGCATATTAAGATAGAGGTATAATTCCGCTGTCTCTTGCAGGTCGCTCTGCACATAAATCACCGATTTTTCGGGATCGATCCCTGCGGCGAGATAATCCACCAGCACATTCTTCACATTCTCATGCAACCGCTTCGGGTCGGGATGCGTAGTGAGGGAATGTATATCGGCAATAAAGAAATAACAGCTATTTTCCTCTTGCATCCTGATGAAGTTACGCAGTGCACCATAATAATTTCCCAGATGCAATTTACCGGTTGAGCGAATACCACTTAATGCTATGTCCATAATCAGCAACAATTCTTTTGAGACTACAAAGATAGTCCATTTTTCAAAATTATATACTATCCTCTATATCGTGAATCATATAATAGGCAGTACGGAATTGCGAAGTCCATCTCTCTTTTTCCGGATAACTATTCAGCAGTTTTCGGCAAAAACCGATTAAAGAAAAATTTCCTCAAATAGTACTGGGTAAACAGATAAAAAGTTGTACTTTTGTAGTGCTGAACGGAAACATACACTATCCATATTAGCAAAACTGGAACAAAAAACAAAAAAACAAAATAATTTAAAAAAGAGAACTTTATGAGTTGGTTAATCAAATCATCTATCGGGCGGAAATTTGTCCAAAGTATTTCCGGCCTTTTTCTGATTCTGTTCCTGTTATTCCACATGTCGATGAATCTGGTGCTACTCTTCAGCTATGAGGCATATGACTTTCTCGCCAATGAAATCCTTGGTGCGAACTGGTGGGCCATTGTCGGAACAGGAGTCATTGGAGCGGGCTTCGTGATTCATGTTATTTGGGGAATTATTCTCACATTACAAAACCAGAAGGCACGCGGCAAAGAGAAGTATGCTTCCTCAAGCAAGACCGAGACCGCCTGGTCATCGCAGAACATGTTTGTGCTGGGATTATTTGTACTGCTATTCCTGCTCACACATCTTTTCCAGTTCTGGTATCAGATGCAGTTCAAGGAACTCCTCATGATTGACGGAGCACGTCACGACAGTGCCCAATTGGTAGCGGAAGTTTTCTCCAATATCTGGATCGTTATTTTTTATCTGTTGGCTTTCACTGCGCTCTGGTTCCATCTGACGCATGGCTTCTGGAGTGCTCTCCATTCTGCCGGACTCAACAACGGTGTTTGGATGAAACGAATCAAGGTGCTTGGCAATGTCGTATCGACCATTATTTGTCTGGGATTTATTATTGTACCAATAGCAGTCTATCTCGGATACTCTAACCTATTAGGATAACTAAAAGCAATTGAATATTATGAATAAGATCAATTCCAAAATACCCGAAGGGCCTTTAGCCGAGAAATGGAGCAATTACAAGAACCACCAAAAACTGGTCAATCCTGCCAATAAACGCCGTCTCGACGTAATAGTGGTAGGAACCGGACTGGCCGGCGCATCAGCCGCCGCCTCATTGGGTGAGATGGGGTTCAATGTACTGAATTTCTGCATCCAGGATTCTCCACGTCGCGCACACTCCATCGCCGCACAGGGGGGGATCAATGCAGCCAAGAATTATCCGAACGACGGCGACTCAGTCTATCGCCTGTTTTACGATACAATCAAAGGGGGCGATTACCGTGCCCGCGAAGCCAACGTATACCGTCTGGCGGAAGTATCCAACAGTATTATCGACCAGTGCGTGGCACAAGGTGTTCCTTTTGCACGCGAATATGGTGGTCTGCTCGACAACCGTTCATTCGGCGGGGCACAGGTATCCCGCACCTTCTATGCCCGCGGACAGACGGGGCAACAGCTCCTGTTGGGTGCTTATTCGGCATTAAGCCGGGCAGTACAGAAGAAACAGGTAAAACTCTATACCCGGTATGAGATGGTGGACCTGGTCATCATCGACGGCCGTGCCAGAGGTATCATCGCCCGCAACTTAGTCACCGGGAAGTTAGAACGCTTCGCCGCCCATGCTGTGGTGATTGCCACGGGAGGATACGGCAACACCTTCTTCCTGTCGACCAACGCCATGACTTCCAACGGCTCGGCTGCGTGGCAGTGCTACAAGAGGGGCGCTTACTTTGCCAATCCCTGCATGGCACAGATCCACCCGACCTGTATCCCGGTACATGGCGAGTTCCAATCGAAGCTGACACTTATGTCGGAGTCGCTGCGTAACGACGGACGTATATGGGTACCCAAAAAACTGGAGGATGCACAAGCTATCCGTGAAGGAAAATTGAAGCCGACAGAAATAAAAGAAGAAGACCGCGACTACTATCTGGAGCGTCGTTACCCTGCATTTGGCAACCTCGTTCCACGCGACGTAGCCTCACGCGCAGCCAAAGAACGGTGCGACGCCGGTTATGGTGTAGGCAGCACCGGCTTGGCGGTTTATCTCGACTTTGCCGAAGCAATCAGCCGTCTCGGAAGGGATGTGGGGGAAGCGCGCTATGGCAACCTCTTCCAGATGTATGAAAAGATCGTGGACGACAACCCATATGAAACACCCATGATGATCTATCCCGCCATTCACTACACGATGGGCGGTATCTGGGTAGATTACGAACTGATGACCACTGTACCCGGATTGTTTGCCATCGGTGAAGCCAACTTCTCCGACCACGGTGCCAACCGTTTGGGAGCTTCCGCACTGATGCAGGGACTGGCCGATGGCTATTTCGTCCTTCCCTACACCATACAAAACTATCTGGCCGACCAGATCAGCGTGCCTCATTTCAAGACCGATGCCCCTGAATTTGAAAAGGCCGAAAAAGATATCAATGACAGGATCGACCGCCTGATGAACATCAAGGGCAACCACTCGGTAGATCATATCCACAAAGAACTGGGACATGTCATGTGGGATTTCGTCGGCATGGGCCGCGATGCAGCAGGATTGAAAAAAGCTATCGAGAAGCTGAAAGAGGTGAAGCAGGATTTCTGGACCAACTTACGTATCCCGGGAAATAAGGAGACACTCAATATTGAGCTTGAGAAGGCACTCCGTCTGGCCGATTTTATCGAAATTGGCGAACTGATGGCACACGACGCACTCGACCGTGAGGAGTCGTGTGGAGGGCACTTCCGCTTAGAGCATCAAACACCCGAAGGTGAAGCATTACGCCACGCCGATCAGTTCTCCTACGTTTCCTGCTGGGAATACCGGGGAGAGGATAAAGATCCGGTGATGTATAAAGAAGCACTCGATTATGAATTTATTGTTCGTCAGCAGAGGAACTACAAATCATAACCAGGAATCAAAACGGGTAAACTTTAAAACAACAAAACGATCATGGATAAAGATATCAATATAAAAGTAAAAGTTTGGCGCCAGAACGGTCCCAAAGAAAAAGGGCACTTTGAAACTTACCCATTGGAGCATATTTCACAGGGAAGTTCATTCTTGGAAATGCTCGATATCCTGAATGAAAAACTGATCAACGAGGGAAAAGAGCCGGTAGTGTTCGACCACGACTGCCGCGAAGGTATCTGTGGTATGTGCAGCCTCTATATCAACGGCCATCCGCATGGTCCCGACGAAGGCATCACTACCTGCCAACTCCATATGCGCCGGTTCAACGATGGTGACACCATCACCGTAGAGCCTTGGCGTTCTGCCGGATTCCCTATCATCAAGGATTTGATGGTAGACAGAATGGCTTTCGACAAGATCATGCAGGCGGGCGGTTACGTGTCGGTCAATACCGGCGGTGTCCCTGATGCCAATGCCATTCCCATTCCACGGGATGATGCCGAAATGGCGATGGATGCAGCTGCTTGCATCGGTTGCGGTGCCTGTGTGGCTGCATGTAAGAATGGCTCGGCGATGCTCTTCGTGTCAGCCAAAGTGAGCCAATTTGCCCTACTGCCGCAAGGACGCATAGAGAGGAAACGTCGCGCCAAGGCAATGGTCGCCAAGATGGATGAATTGGGCTTCGGAAACTGTACCAATACCGGTGCATGTGAAGTAGAATGCCCCAAGAACATCTCCATCACCAATATCGCACGATTGAACCGTGAGTTTTTGAAGGCGAAGTTTGCCGATTGAGAGCAACACAACAAACATTGTCACACAGGATGATGAATGGTGTAATGAGCCAAAAATCAATATTCTAACCTATAAAAGCGCTTTTCTCTTTGAACAAAAAAGTGAAGCGCTTTTTTTTCTTTGCTATTAATTGGTAGCCCCATTCGAAAAAAATATGGGTCTAAGGAGTAGATTTGAATTACAACAAAATAACAATTATTATGCAACCAACGAGTAATCTTTTTTGTTTAACCAGTATCATATGAGTACATTTGTCTTCTCTATAAGGCAAACACAATATTTTATTTAAAACAAACTCAGCATGAAGAAAGTAAAAATCATCAGAATTAGCATGTTGATAGTATTGCTGTCCATGCTATCCATGCCCTCCTTTTCTCAAGTAAAAATTGGCTTGAAGGCAGATGTGGGATTGAACAATCCGGCATTCAACAAAGATGCGTTGAAAGTAGAAAACCTGACATCCTACAGTATAGGTCCCTCCATTGAAATAATACTCCCTTTTTCGGCAACAAACTTTGGTGTTGAGGCTGCATTGCTTTATAGCGACAACCGAATGACCGTCTCTCAACTGAAGGAAGGGAGTTGGAAGGATAACGATGTCTCCAATCGTTACCTCAATCTTCCCGTCAATGCAAAAGCGAAGTTTGGATTAGGCAATTTACCCCTACAACTGTTTGCTGCGGCAGGACCCTATATTGGTTATCTGATCTCCGGCGACAAGATCAGCGTGAGCGAGATTGGCGACGACATCAAAGCCAGAGAGTTTCAAGCGGGTGCCAACGTGGGTGTGGGCGTCGAATTATTGAAAATGATACAGGTCGGTGTAAATTACAAGATCCAGTTTACCGATAATTATTCGCTGAACAAACCCGACTGGAAAGATCTGAACGCCAAAACCGAAACTTGGAGTATTACAGGGACTTTCTATTTTTAACACATGTATGCCGATGTAATATTGCCGCTTCCGCTTTCCGGTCTCTTTACATATTCTGTCCCCACGCCCATGCAGGATAAGATCGGAAGAGGGGTTAGGGTAACCGTCCCTTTCGGAAGTCGAAAATATTATACCGCTATCGTTACCCGGTTACACCAGCAAAAATCGGGTAACTTCGTCATTAAGGATATCCATTCCCTCATCGATGCAACGCCGGTCGTCACTGAGCAGCAGTTGGAATTGTGGAAGTGGATCTCTTTTTACTACATGTCGGCGCAAGGCGATGTATTCAAGGCGGCATTCCCCTCCCCGATGCTACCTTCGGATCTGCAACGGGGCTATTTCCAAAAAAGTGAGGAACAGTTCCGGGTGAATCCTGCGTTTGATAACGACGCTATCTCCACCGCCATCAAAAGAGCACCCAAACAGCAACTATTACTCGATGAGATTATCTGGTTCCTTACAGAGAACGAAAGAGATAGTATCAGCAGAAAAGAGATAAAAGAGTTGAATGGATACTCACCCGTAGTATTGGGCGGTCTGATAAAAAAAAAATTATTATTTTCTTTCACAGTAGAAAAGAGCCGTCTTCAACAGGAAATCGCATCCTGCCGAAGCTCTTACCCGCTGAGCGAAGCACAACAGAAAGCAATTGATGCCATCCTACAATGCTTTACCGATAAACAGACGGTACTTTTACACGGCGTCACCTCCAGTGGCAAGACAGAGATCTATATCCATCTGATTCTCCAACAACTTGGCAAGGGCAAACAAACGCTTTACCTGTTACCTGAAATCGCGTTAACGACTCAACTTACACAACGGTTGCGAGAGGTCTTCGGTGATAAGATAGGAATCTATCATTCCGGGATCGATGACCAAGAACGAACGGAGATCTGGCAAAAGATGTTGTCCGGAACTCCCTATGAAATTATACTGGGTGTACGATCCTCTCTCTTCCTACCCTTCCGCCGCTTAGGGCTGGTAATCGTGGATGAAGAACATGAGAGCAGCTATAAGCAACAAGAGCCTTCACCCCGTTATCATGCGCGCGACACCGCCATCATGCTGGCACATATCTCGGGAGCAAAAATATTGCTGGGATCGGCAACCCCTTCCATAGAATCCTATTACAATGCCCAGAAGGGAAAATATGGGCTGGTAACACTGGATGAGCGTTTCGGAAAGATCGAGCCTCCCCGGATCAGGTTACAAAATACCAAAGACCTTCGCCGACGGAGAAAGATGAAAACAGTGCTTGTCCCGGCGTTGATAGAAGAGATCGACAAAGCGCTGGAAAACGGTGAACAGGTTATCCTCTTCCGTAACCGACGTGGTTTCGCCCCTGTAGTTGAATGTATAGCGTGTGCCTGGACACCGAAATGTAATCACTGTGACGTCACACTTACCTATCACAAGAAAGCAAACAGGCTGGTGTGTCACTACTGCAATGCCTCTTATCCTTTGCCATCGGAGTGTCCCTCATGTCACGAGGGAGCGTTGAAATTGTTCGGCACCGGTACCGAGCAGTTGGAAGAGGAAGTAGCACAACTCTTCCCAGGAGCTGTTGTTGCCAGGATGGATAGCGATACCACCCACGGTAAGGATTCATTCGAACGAATTATCAACGATTTTCAGGAAAACAGAATTCAAATATTGGTTGGCACGCAGATGCTTTCAAAAGGGGTTGATTTCGGAAACGTGCGGGTGGTAGGCATCATTGCCGCTGATTCGCTGTTAAACTATCCCGACTTCCGTTCCCATGAGCGAGGATTCCAACTGATTACCCAAGCTGCTGGCCGTGCCGGACGCAGGGAGAAACAAGGGACGGTCATCATCCAAACGGCCGATCCGGAGCAACCCATATACAGGTTCATCACCCACACTGATTACGAAGGTTTTTATCAATCACAAATTGAAGAGAGAAAACTTTTTAAATATCCCCCCTTTACCCGCCTTATATCCATCGTAATAAAACATAAGGATGAAGAAAAAACAGAATCTGCCGCCGCCTCTCTGTCACAATTGTTGAAACAATCGCTGGGAGATAGGGTGTTAGGACCCAACAAACCCATCATCAGCCGCATTCAACAACTGCATATCCGTGAAATCTTACTGAAAATCGATCATGCCTACTCACCCGGTCAGGTAAGGGAGGTGATACAATCAGCAGAAAATCGCCTTCGAAGCCATGCCAACTTCAAACAGCTCCTTATTTACTATAACGTGGATGGTATCTGAGTCTACTCTTTACTCCATCAGAAAAATAAAAAAACCGGCACCCACGACGGAGTACCGGTTTTTTATTTTGCTTTCTGCCTCGTTCTCACGAAACATTATTTCATTTCAATTTCTTCTTTCAGATCAATTTCATTTCCATCTTTGTCATAAAACTCATACTGCAAAAACCCGAGCTTCTGGTCGGGTATAACTCGCATATTTACTTTGAATTTTTGTTTCCATTTTTGTTTCAATGAAAAGAGACCTTTCTGAACATAAGCCGCCACATAAGGATGTATGTGCAGACTGAATTTCTTCACTTGTAGCTTGGTCGCTAAATAATCGATCTTTCCTTCCAATGTATCTGTAAAGAGTATCGACGACTTGATCTTTCCTTTACCAAAGCAGGTGGGGCAAACCTCGCTGGTGGCAATTTCCATTTCGGGACGGACACGCTGGCGCGTGATCTGCATCAATCCGAATTTACTCAATGGCAGGATGTTATGCTTGGCCCTGTCTTTTGCCATCAACTCCTGCATCTGGGCGAGCAACTTATTACGATGCTCACCCTTACTCATGTCAATGAAATCAATTACAATGATACCACCCATATCCCGCAAACGCAACTGGCGGGCTATCTCTTCGGCGGCGGCCACATTCACCTCAAAAGCACTCTCTTCCTGACCGAGCTTCGATTTATTGCGGTTTCCGCTATTCACATCTACCACATGCAATGCTTCGGTATGTTCAATAATAAGATAGGCACCGTTTTTAAATGTTACGGTTCTCCCAAAGAGCGATTTGATCTGCTTGGTAATGCCGAAATTATCCAAAATGGGGAGTGCTCCCTTATATTCTTTGACCACATTCTTGCGGTCGGGGGCAATCACACTCACATAATCGGCAATCTGCCGGGCTACCTCCCGGTCATTGACATGGATTTGTTCGAAAGAGGGACTGAAAATATCGCGTAACAGCGCCACTGTACGTCCGGTCTCCTCATAAATGAGTGAGGGCGCTTTGGCTTTCTGTATCTTGCCGATATTATCTTCCCATCTTTTTACCAGTACTTTCAGTTCCGCATCGAGGTCGGCCACCCGCTTACCTTCGGCATTAGTACGTATAATCACACCAAAATTCTTTGGCTTGATACTCTGCATCAGTTGCCGCAGACGGGCGCGCTCCTCGCGCGATTTAATCTTTTGCGATACCGATACCCGGTTGATAAATGGGATTAACACCATAAATCGTCCAGCGAAAGAGATTTCGGCCGTCAATCTCGGACCCTTCGTTGAAATAGGCTCCTTGGCAACTTGTACCAATACCTCCTGTCCTACTTTCAATATATCCGTGATAGACCCTTCTTTCTCAATCTCGGGTTGCAGCTTCATCTTCTGGAGCTGTGGCATCTTTTTCTTCTCTTCAACCTGTTTCTGAAAAGAGAGTACAGAGTTGAATTCGACCCCTAAATCCAAGTAGTGAAGAAAAGCGTCCTTTTTATGTCCCACATTCACAAATGCAGCGTTGAGGGCGGGCATAAGTTTTTTAACCTTGCCCATGTAAATGTTTCCAACCGCAAAAGAACCATCTTGACTCTCCTGTTGCAATTCTACCAGTTTCTTTTCTTCGAGAACCGCGATAGTAATCTCTTTGGGTTGAACATCTACAACAAGTTCGCTTGTCACAATTGTTCGTTTTATAAATTAATGTTCAATATGTTAGGCTTCTGTCATCACAACAGAAATGAGATTCTCGCCAGAACCTTCAACCTGTTTCATACACAAAGAACAAACTTAACAGCCAATTGGTTCTCTTAAGTTTGTTCCTCCATCTACTGAGTAAAAAAAGTAAGACGGCTATTTCTTCTTCTTATGCCTATTCTTTCTAAGTCTTTTTTTACGTTTGTGTACAGACATTTTATGCCTTTTCCTTTTTTTTCCGCTTGGCATATGCTTTTTCTCCTTATTTAATTATATATATGTTATTTATCGTCCTTTACCTGGGCTACAAATGTTTTAGCCGGCTTGAAGGCAGGAATATTGTGTTCGGGAATGATGATGGTCGTATTTTTTGAAATGTTACGGGCAGTTTTTTGTGCTCTTCTCTTTACGATGAAACTCCCGAAACCTCTAAGGTATACGTTTTCGTTATTTGCCAATGAGTCCTTAACCACTTCCATGAAAGACTCTACTGTTGCCAATACCGATGCTTTATCTACGCCGGTTTTTTTCGCAATTTCATTTACGATGTCTGCTTTAGTCATTTTTTCTATATTTTAATATTAATAATAACACCTTGGGGCAATTAGTAAAATTTTGGACTGCAAATATATAGCTTTTTTCTTAACTCAAAAAATAAATGAATAGATTTTTTCGGAAATTCTTTTTTTTTTGATAATCAAGCGCGAAATTGATTAGCTTTGTCATAAAAAAAGGAACGAATAGCAACGAAATGAGAGAGAACAACAGCTCACTGATTACAGCAAATTTACTGGATTGGTATAAAAAAGAGGGACGTGATCTGCCTTGGCGCGAGACCTCAGACCCTTATAAGATATGGATCTCTGAAATAATTTTACAACAGACGAGGGTTGCGCAAGGAAGAGAGTACTATTTCCGGTTTATCGAAAAATTTCCCGATCTGGAATCACTTGCCATGGCAGAAGAAGATGAAGTGTTGAAACTATGGCAAGGCCTGGGTTATTATACCCGTGCCCGCAATCTGCATGCTGCGGCAAAAGCGGTGATGGATCGTTTTAACGGTATATTCCCTTCTACCTACTCCGATATCATCACGTTGCGGGGTGTAGGTGAATATACGGCAGCTGCTATTGCATCCATTGCATTCAATGAGCCCCATGCCGTAGTGGATGGAAACGTATTCAGGGTAATCTCCCGGCTCTTCGGCATCACATTATCGATACATAGCTCTGAAGGGAAAAAAACAATTAAAAAGATTGCCCGGTCACTACTTTACACCGAAGAACCCGGTATATATAATCAGGCCGTGATGGATTTCGGCGCATTGATCTGTACCCCTACACAACCCAAATGCGTGGAGTGTGTTCTTCAGGATTGGTGTACCGCTTTTGCCGAAAACCGGGTTGGAGAACTTCCAATCAACGACCGTAAAATCGCTCTCCGGAACCGATACTTTCACTACTTCCACATCCTACAAAACAACAGCACTTTTTTACAAAAGCGGAATGGCTCGGACATCTGGAAAAATCTGTTCGAATTCCCTTTAATTGAAACACCCTTGCCAAATGATTTTTCACAATTGGTAAAAACGGATTTTTTCGGTGAACTTTTCGGCGGAATAACTCTTTTTTCCGTCGACCATAAGCTTGCAATCAAGCATCGGCTTACCCATCAGCTCATACACACCCATTTTTACCAGATGATCATTCCCGAAGAAATTCCATTCAATCCACCAAAAAATATATTTAAGATTGAAAATGAGATGCTTTCAGACTATCCTGTATCACGACTGACCCACAAATATCTCGAAACAATTTGATCAATCAGTATTGCTAATTACAAATAAATGATTAATTTTGTTTTTACAGCGAAAGCTATTCTTAAACCAAAAATTTTAAATTATGTCGGTAAACAAAGTAATCTTAGTGGGAAATGTAGGAAGAGACCCGGAAATGAAGTATTTCGACAATGATGTTGCAAAAGCGAACTTCTCGCTCGCAACCAGCGAAAGAGGTTACACAACTTCTGGCGGCACACAGGTGCCCGAACGTACGGAATGGCATAACATTGTATGTTGGAGAGGATTGGCACAAATTGCTGAGAAATTTGTAAAGAAAGGCACATTGGTCTATGTGGAGGGGAAAATCCGTTCCCGCACCTATGACGACCAAAATGGAGTAAAGAGGTACATCACCGAAGTAGTGGCCGACAACCTGGAGCTTCTCGGGCGTAGAGGTGGCGGTGAAGAAGTAAGTGAGAATAGGGGTAATGAAAATGGGCAAAATCACACCTCTTCGCAGGAAACTACTCCCCCTAACGATCAGGACGAATCCTCCGAGATAGATGATTTGCCATTTTAAATAAATCATTGTAATTTTGTGGGAGAATGTTTTATTGCTTTCCTGCTGGACGTCAAGCGCTAAAACATTCTCCCTCTTTCACTAAAAAACTGCCACTTGGACCCTGACCCTTTATCGTTATTACACTTCTCTCTGACTTTAAGCCAGTTTGCGTTGTCCGATTATATCATTGCGGTACTGCTTCTCCTGCTTATTATTTCAATTGCAATTGCTGCTGGTAGTGAAATCGCTTTTGTTCGATTAAAAAAGAAATTTACCGACGACCCCCATTTGTCCAACGAGCAAAAAAAGAGTCCTCTTTCAGATCTTTTCAAGCAGCCGGAAAAATTATTGGCATCTCTGCTGGTTGTTCAATTATTCTTACAAGTCACCTTTATCACCCTACTTTTTTATCTACTGACCCGCCCATCATTTTTCGGAGGGAACAGCATGGATATCTCGCTACCGGGAATAATTGCCCTTATTTTTGCAATTTTGTTGCTTGCCAACATCCTCCCAAGACTCTATGCTTCACAGCATCCTCTGCGCTTTTTTGAAAACAACAGCTTTTTTATCCGGCTGATAAACAAAGTGATGACTCCATTTTCTTCTTTACTTGCTAAAAATGCCACCTCCTTCAACCCTACTACCTCACAATGGCGCCACAAGATTTCAGCCAACGACCTCTCTAAGGCACTTGAAATCAAATCTAACGAAATCAAGCACGAACAAGAAAAAGAGATACTCGAAGGGATTATACGTTTCAAGGATAAGCTGGTAGGCGATGCGTTGGTTTCCAGAAGTGATATGGTAGCAATTGAGTTACAAAAACCTTTTTCAGAACTGATCGATTTTATCGTCGAGGCAGGCTTCTCGCGTATTCCTGTTTTTGAGGATAACGCCGACAACATCAAAGGGATTCTGTATGTGAAGGATTTGCTGCCACATCTGGGAAAAACATCCACCTTTAAATGGCAGACACTGATTCGCCCGGCTTACTTCGTGCCGCGGACAAAACGTATCGACGACCTGCTGGAAGAATTTCGTACACAAAAGAATCATATGGCCATCGTAGTGGATGAATATGGCGGCACTTCGGGATTGATTACTATGGAAGATATCCTCGAGGAGATCGTCGGAGATATCAGCGACGAATATGATGAAGAGCTACCTTTCTATACAATCGAAGCCGACGGTTCATATCTCTTCGAAGGTAAAACCCAGTTAGAGGATTTTATTAAAATCACCCAATTACCGGCGAAAGATTTCGAAGAGATGTCGGAAGAGGTGGATACATTAGCAGGATTCCTATTGGAGTTGAAAGGCGATTTCCCGAAGCGAAAAGAGAGATTCATCTACAAAAATCACACCTTTTTGGCGGAAGAGATGAGTAAAAAGAGAATTACCAAAGTGCGTTATATCCCTTCAAAAGTAAATAACGACGCGGAATGCTGATCAGAAAAGAAAATACCGATAGGGGTGGATTACTGGGGATCTGGAAGATCGATGAATCTCGCGAAGAGCTGCTCCAGCTTCTCCCAAAACATGTGCGATCCTATGCCAATGAATATATACAAACTATCAGTTCCGAAAGACGCATCACCGAATGGCTCTCCATCCGTATTTTATTATTTATGCTGCTCAACGAGGAGAAGAC
>JAAYFR010000043.1 GCA_012728155.1 Bacteroidales bacterium
ACTCAATACGATGGTGACGGCAATGAAAAACATCATGGCGTATTCGATGAATTGTGTGGGTAACCGCCGTGTCCGCGCAAACTCGGTATCGAATGATACGGAGACAATGGCATGATAAAAGAGGACAAAGAAAAGTCCCAGGATCAGCGATAGGAGGAGGAGTGCCGTGATATCGCTCCGGGTGATGGTGAGGA
This sequence comes from Bacteroidales bacterium, assembly GCA_012728155.1. Classification (GTDB taxonomy): domain Bacteria; phylum Bacteroidota; class Bacteroidia; order Bacteroidales; family Dysgonomonadaceae; genus Proteiniphilum. The sequence continues at coordinate 195 of JAAYFR010000043.1, forward strand.
TATTGCCGAAAAGGTATTCCGACAAGTTGGGAGCATAGCCGGGCGTGAGGAAGGTGAGTACTATCCCGATGGCCATCCCTAACGACCAGAAGACGGCGATGGCGGAGTCTTCACGTACACCCTGTTTCCGTGATAACCATTGGATGCCGAATGCCGAGAAAATGGAGAAGGCCATGGCCGACAAGATGGGGGGGAGGCTGAAATAAAAACCGATACCCAAACCTCCCAATGAAGCATGGGTAATGCCGCCACTGATGAAAACCAATCGTTTTGTGACGACGTAAGTACCGATGATTCCACAGGCGATACTGGCAAAGAGACTGCCTAACAATGCATTGCGGAAGAAGGCGTAATTCAGGAGTTCGATGATATTCATCCGTTCAGCTGGCATGTATTTTTTGTGCCCTCAATTCATTGACGAACATCAGCACTTCGTCCTTCAACTGGTCTGGAAGGGATATCTCTCTCATTTGTAGGCTTCTGATCCAGCGAGGTTTCTCCTCATCGAGTACGGAATAGAACACTTCCCGGAACTCATCTATCTCATTTGCGGCATAGCAGTCAGAATCGCGGTGGGCATACCGGTCGAGTTCCTCATCGTCGAAATATTCCGCCTCTTCGGCGAAAGCGGCGATCAGGCTATCCCGTTCACATATTTCATGTGCGCCACAACAGCCACTATCTCCCAAGTTGATGGAGGGGGGAGTTGCTTCCCGCTCTTTGTTGTTTCCTCTCCTTCGTTGCAAGTAATTGGAGAGACTAAGTGCCACCACGAAAAAGAGTATAATGGCTGCAAAAAGAAATAAGCTTTGCATAATAATTACCTTTCTTCAATTATAAATCCCGCCTGTCTCAGGTCGCTCCAAAAATCAGGGGAGGATTTGAAAACTACGTGAGGATCATTGACAATGAGTGATCCGAATAGAATGGCACCGGGCGCCAAAGACATAGCCATCCGGTGATCGTCATAAGTGTCGATTGCCGGCTCTTTCTCCGGCACACACCGCTCCCCGTCCCATTCCAGCATCCCGTTCCCATTCTCTTTGAGCAGGTAGCCCAGTTTTTTCAACTCGTTGATCAGTGCGGCTACCCTGTCAGTCTCTTTTATCTTCAGGCTTTGAATGCCGGAGAAAAGAAAGGGTACACTTTTAAAACAACAAGTGGCGGCAAAAGTTTGTGCTAGGTCCGGTTCATTGACAAAATCGTGGAAAAATTTCTTGTTTTTCTTTTTTGTATTTCGGATGATAATACCTTCGGGAAGAAATTCTGTGGTAACCCCCAAATCGGTGAACAGATTTGCTACATTGGAGTCACCCTGAAGGCTGTTTTTCCCTAATCCCTTCAGCATTACTTCCGATCCGGGGATAAGAGATACCATCTGATACCAGTAGGAGGCGGCAGTCCAATCGGGCTCTACTACAAACTCTACTGCGTTATAGACTTGCGGTTTGACGATGATGTCGTTGCCATCCCATTTGGCTTGCACGCCGCATTTTTCCATCATGCTCAGTGTGAGTTGGATATAAGGCTTGGAGACAATTTCATTTTCGATATGCATTACCAATCCGTTTTCCATTACGGGTGCTATCATCAACAGGGCGGAGATAAATTGTGAACTGATACTTCCTGACAGATAGACCTCTCCTCCTTTTAACCTTTTCCCTTTTATTTTCAGGGGCGGATATCCCTCTTTTTCCAAATAATCGATTTCGGCTCCCAGTGCTACCAGCGTTTCCACCAATGGATAGATGGGTCTTTCATGCATCCGCTTCGAGCCTTTAATGATCCATTCGCCTTCCATCCCGGCCAAAAAGGCGGTCAGGAAACGCATGGCGGTGCCGGCGGCCTTTATATCAAACTGGTTGGATTTGGAATTAAATGTGTCAATGAGTACTTGTGTATCCTCACAGTCGGACAAATTCTTGACAGGATAAGAATTCAGACTCAGGGCATTCAGGATAAGCGCCCTATTACTCATACTTTTCGATGCAGGAAGCTGTATGGTGGTACGCAGCGCGTCGGGTGGAAATATTGTATATTGCAATGGCATTTCTGTATAAAATAGTGATACAAAAATAATATTTTAAACCGAAGGTGGAGTGGTTTCTCTCCTCTTTTACTTTTGTTTTAATTGATTTAAACTTTTTTCTCTTTCAGCCCGTTACGCCACAAGTCCATAAATGAAAATAGCCAACATGGCAATGGGTACTACATAGCGTAGCAGGAATATATAGGTTTTTAAAAATCCGATGCTATATTTGAGCGACCTCTCATTGGTGAGTTGGGCATATACAATCTTCTTGTCGAGATACCATCCTACAAAAAGAGAGATGAAGAATCCCCCTATGGGCAGCATGAATTTGGCAGAGGCTACATCGAGGAAGTTGAAGAACGAAGAGGAGAATGAGGCGAAAATTCCCAATATGATTACACCTGTGGTGACGAGCAGGGTGCTTTTTCTTCTCGATATATGGTACTCTTCATGGATATATACCGTGACCACCTCCATAAGTGAGATGGTGGAGGTAAGAGCTGCCAGTGCCAGCAGACAAAAGAAAAAAGTGCTCCAGATCATCGAACCCGGCATCTGGTTAAATAACTCCGGTATTGTGATGAAGAGGAGTCCCGGTCCACCGGCTACCAATTCGTCGACAATTGTGGCCGGATTGGCAGTCAGTGCAAATGCTGCGGGGAAGATGACCACGCCAGCGAGAATAGCTACCAGCGTGTCGAGGAGGGAGACCTGCACTGCCGTTTTTACGAGCGGAGTATTGTCATTGAAGTAGGAGCCGTAAGTGATCATGCAACCCATGCCAAGGGAGAGGGAGAAAAATGCTTGCCCCATGGCATCAAGGAAGAGGGTCGATTTAACTTGCGACCAGTCGGGTTTGAAAAGAAAGTTGAGCCCTGCTCCGGCACCGTCGAGGGTGATGGCACGGATCGCTAATACCACAAGCAACAGGAAGAGTATGGGCATCATTATCTTTGCTGATAGCTCAATTCCTTTTTTCACTCCCGACAGGATAAAGAAGGCGGTGAGGAGCGTAAAGAGGATCATCCAGACAATCTGTCTCATAGGGTTGTTTTGCAGCGCTATGAAGTTGGCCGACAGGTCGGTTGTGCCGGAGAGAGAACCCGACACGGATTGAAAGATATAAACAAGTGTCCAGCCACACACCACCATGTAAAAACCCATGATGATAAATCCGGTAAGTACGCCCAACCTGCCGACCCATTTCCATTGTGTACCGGGTGCAAGCAGGTGATAGGCGCCGGCGGTATTGGCCCTTGAACTCCTGCCCACCATGAATTCACTTACCATGAGTGGTATGCCGAAAAACAAGATACAGCCAATATAGACCAGAATGAAGATGGCACCTCCTCCATCGGCAGTCTGACTCGGAAAGCGCCAGATATTGCCTAATCCTACGGCAGAACCGGCAGCGGCGGCCACTACTCCGATTTTTGATACGAATGTTACCCGTTTTTCAGTCATATCATAATCTCCACTCTACACCCTCCTTGGTGTCTTTTATCTCCACACCGACCGCTTTCAACTCATCGCGGATCTTATCGGAGGTAGCCCACTCTTTATTTTCCCGCGCCGATTTCCGGATGTCGATAATCAAATTCATCAACCCTTCAATCAGATCGTTACCACCTATATTTTTCGACTCGTCACGTAACCCCAGCACGTCAAAAATAAAGGCATGCATCAGCTTTTTCAATCTTTCGAGGTCGGTGGCGGAAAGGGTCTCTTTCTTGTCGTTGACAGAATTGATGAACCGTACCGCATCGAAGAGGTTGGCAATCAGCACTGGACTGTTGAAGTCGTCGTTCATGGCGGCATAGCAACTCTCTTCCAGTTCGGTGATATTTACCGAAGAAGAGGGCGAAGGTGATAACTTCTCCAATACCGATAAGCTCTCCATCAGTTTTTTATATCCTTTTTCTGCCGCCTGTAATGCTTCGTTGGAGAAGTCGAGGGTACTCCTATAGTGTGATTGTGCCATGAAGAACCGTACCGTCATCGGGGAATAGCCTCGTTCCAACAACGGATGGTCGCCTGTAAAGAGCTCTTGGGGAAGAAAGCCATTACCGGCTGTTTTGGACATGCGCACGCCGTTTACTGTGAGCATATTGGTGTGCATCCAATATTTGGCTGGTGCGGTATGGTTGCAGGCGTTCGACTGTGCTATTTCATTGGTATGGTGGGTTGCCTGGAGGTCCATGCCTCCCCCATGTATATCGAAAGTAGTACCCAGATATTTCGTGCTCATTGCCGAGCACTCTATATGCCAGCCGGGAAATCCCCAGCCCCAAGGTGAGGGCCACTGCATCAGAGTTTCCGGTTTCGCTTTGATCCAAAGGGCGAAGTCGAGCCGTCCCCGTTTTTCATCCTGCCCGTCCAGTTCACGAGTGCCTTCAAGCAAATCTTCCAACTTCCGGTTGGTGAGCTGGCCATAATCATACTTCTGGCTGTATTTTTCCACATCGAAATAGATGGAGCCCTCCACCTCATAGGCGAGGCCTTCGTCGATAATTTTTTTGATCATCTCTATCTGTTCCAGAATATGTCCGGTGGCAGTCGGTTCGATACTGGGTGGTAGGATGTTGAAGAGCGCCATCACCTTATGAAACCCCAGGGTATATTTTTGAACAATCTCCATCGGCTCCAACTGCTCCAGTTTCGCCCTTTTGGCAAACTTATCGTCGCCTTCATCCCGGTCGCCCTCTAAATGGCCGGCATCGGTGATGTTGCGTACATAGCGCACCTTGTATCCGAGATGAAGCAGGTACCTGAATATCATGTCAAAAGAGATGAAGGTGCGGCAATTTCCCAGATGCACATCGCTATATACGGTGGGGCCACATACATACATACCGACAAAAGGGGGATGAAGTGGCTCAAATGTTTCTTTCGTCCTGCTAAGCGTATTGTAGATTGTCAACTTTTTCTCTATTCCCTGATTCATAATGAGTGATGATTTTTTAGAGAGACAAAAATACAAATTAATTTTAATTTGCCAATGAGACAATTCCGATAAATAGGAACAACTTGTCCCGACATGTCGGGAAGTAGTGTCAATCTGGAGAGGTAGGGATTGGCACATTAGCATATTTGTTTTGCTTAAATTTTAAAAAAGAGACATTTTTATGATGATACTTTGCTAATTTTTAATATTTTTGTAGCTTCTATTAATTAACTGTTTCAAAAAAGGAGTATTGCAACCTGTATATGCGTTTTTTTCAAGCAAAAGTAGGGCAAATCTATCTGTTTTGGCAAACCTAGAAAACGATTAATATAGTTGAACTTAATTTTTAAAAACAAAAAGTCTGTATGGTACGAAAAATTGTTCTATCCTTTGCGATTTTATGTGCGGTAAGCGCCATCCAAGCGCAGAACCTGCAACTGCACTTCGATCCCCGTAATTCACTCTATGGTGATGATGTGGCTCCGATCAATTATCTGACTGCCACCTTCGAGATGTTTAAGCCCGACAAATGGGGAAACACATTTATGTTCGTCGATTTCGATTTTAGCTTCGATAAGCGGAATCCCGGATTGGCGTATGCCGAGATTGCGCGTGAGTTCAAGATTGGCGATTTTCCGTTGCTGCCCCATATTGAGTATAATGGTGGCTTGGGATTAAGAGGGTTGGGCGGTGTTGGTTTCTCCATCCCGAGCTCTTACCTTGGCGGTTTTGGTTATCCCTTTAAGTTGGGGAATTTTTTTATGAGTACCTATGTGGCTTATAAATTGAATGCTTTTCAAGAGTTGAGCCATGATGCACAGTGGACCCTTACCTGGAACTCTACCCTTGCCAACGGAAAAATCTCATTGGCCGGTTTTCTGGACCTCTGGTCAGAAGATAAATCATTTACGGAAGGGAGTGACGCGAAAGGGAAAAAAGCAGTCCTCCTAAGTGAACCGCAATTCTGGTATAATGTTACCTCTCAGTTTGCCATTGGCACCGAGGTGGAACTAAGTTATAATTTTGTGAATAAATTTACTGAAAGTAAATTTTACGCCATCCCCACGATAGGCACCAAATGGATTTTTTAATCTAAACCTGTTGATATCATGCTGGAAAAATTATTTAAACTGAAACAAAATAAGACAACTGTACGCACCGAACTGGTGGCAGGGGTCATTACTTTTCTTACCATGTCCTATATCTTAGTGGTGAATCCCAGTATTCTGGGAGCAACCGGGATGGACAAGGAGGCGCTTTTTACCGCGACGGCATTGGCTACTCTGGTGGGCACTCTTTTCATGGCTTTTATCCCTAATCTGCCGATTGCGCAGGCACCCGGTATGGGACTCAACTCCTTTTTCGCCTTCTCAGTGGTGATAGGACTGGGATATTCATGGCAGATGGCATTGACAGCCGTTTTTATTCAGGGTATTATCTTCGTGCTGCTTACTTTCTTCAATATCCGTGAGTTGATTGTAAGAAGTATTCCCAACACCATCAAGAATGCAATTCCTGTGGGGATCGGCCTTTTCATCACTTTACTCGGTTTGCAGAACGCGGGGTTGATTGTGAAGGATGAAAATACAATGGTCACTTTGGGTGCCATGTCCAACCCCCATGTATGGGTAGCGCTGTTGGGATTGATCCTTACGGCGGTGCTCTATTATAAAAAAGTGCACGGTGCTTTCCTTATCGGGATTGCTGCCGCCACTATCTTTGCCATTACCCTTGGAGAAGTGCATATGCCGGAGGGAAGTTTGGTAACTCTTCCCCCTGATATTTCACCCATTCTGGTGAAATTCGAATGGACCAATATTTTTACGTTCGACATGCTGATCGTGGTCTTCACCTTTCTCTTTGTGAATATGTTCGACACCATTGGCACGTTGTTGGGTGTGGCTTCGAAGATTGGGATTACCGACGAAAATGGCGACTTCCCGCAGCTCAAACGGGCGCTTTTCGCGGATGCATTGGGAACTACCGTCGGTGCAGTATTGGGAACCAGCACCGTTACCTCTTATGTGGAAAGTGCTTCGGGTGTGGCTGTCGGAGGCCGTACCGGGCTGACAGCTCTCTCAACGGCTATTATGTTCGGTCTGGCGCTCTTCTTTGCCCCGCTTTTCCTGATGGTACCTGCTTCGGCAACCGCTCCAGCGTTGATATTGGTCGGACTGTTTATGATTAGCTCCGTGGTGAAGATCAATTTCGAAGATATGACCGAAGCTTTGCCTGCATTTCTCACGATTGTGATGATGCCGTTTGCTTTCAGTATTGCTCAGGGAATTGTGTTTGGTATGCTCTCTTTTGTTTTCCTGAAAACATTGAGTGGAAAATTCAAACAGATCTCTGTCACCATGTGGGTAATTTTTGTGCTGTTTATCATCAAGATGGTAATTGACGCAGTCTAATTGAGTTGACAATATTTTATCATTCAGTCCCGTTAAATTAATTTTAGCGGGACTTAATTGTCTGTAGTCGGTTGATTTTCTGTTGTCACTCGCTGCAATTGCTTGTATATTCCGGTTGAAATGACTATTTTTGCGTTCTAAATCAATATAAAATCGTAACAATTAATATTTTATGGCAACAACTGCTGATTTTAGGAATGGGATGTGTATCGATCTGGAGGGGCAATATTTTGTTATTGTGGAGTTTCTCCATGTGAAGCCAGGTAAAGGTGCTGCTTTTGTCCGTACCAAACTAAAAAATGTGACGACGGGGCGTATCCTTGAAAAAACATTCAACTCGGGCGTGAAAGTGGATGAGGTACGTATTGAACGTCGCCCGTTCCAGTATCTTTACAAGGATGATATGGGATATAACTTCATGAATACCGAGACATTCGAACAGATTCCTCTTCCTGAAGAACAGATTGAAGGGGTGAAATTTCTGAAAGAGGGTGATGTGGTGGAAGTGCAGATTCATGCCGAGAGTGGTACTATTCTTACTGCTGAGATGCCGACACATGTAGTGCTTGAAGTGACTTATACCGAACCGGGCATCAAGGGTGATACCGCTACCAATACGTTGAAACCCGCTACTGTGGAGACAGGTGCGGAGGTGCGTGTTCCCCTGTTTATCAATACGGGAGAAAAGGTTAAAGTTGATACCCGTGATGGCTCATATGTGGAGCGTGTCAGGGTGTAGTTAGATATTTCAGGCGTATGGATTTCGGTCGCACATTCGATTTTCTTGCCCGGTTGCAGATAAATAACGACCGCAACTGGTTCCACCAGCATAAATTAGAATATGATGAGATCCGTAGAGATTTTGAAAACTTTATCAACAGACTCATTGTGCCGCTTGCCCAACTCGATCCGGGTATCGGGCAGGCTACGGCCAGTGAGTCTGTTTTTCGTATTTACCGCGATATCCGTTTCTCACATGATAAAACACCTTATAAAACTCATTTAAGCGCTTTTATTGGGAATGGAGGAAAGAAAACCCGGTTTGCCGGGTACTATATCCATATAGAGCCGGAGAACTCATTGTTTGCCGGGGGAATCTATTGCCCCGATCCGCCTGCATTGGAATCGGTAAGAAATGAAATCTATCATCATCCCGATGAGATAAGGGCCATTCTTGATAATCGGAAGTTCAAGAAAACTTTCCCCGAACTGTCTGACGAAGATAGGCTTAAAAATCCTCCGAGGGGTTATCCGAAAGATTTTAAGGAAATTGAGCTATTGAAAAACAAACATTTTATTACCCATTATCCGCTTGAAAATGAGTTTTTTCTGCGGGAAGGAGTCATTGACTCTATTATGGAGCTCTGTAAGATTCAATATCCGCTTAATGTTTTTTTGAACAGGGCGGTGAAAAGTTGACGATATGCAAATAATTCTTTCACCGGCTAAATTGATGGATTTCTCGGATGAAATGAAAAAGGTGAAATCCACCAGGCCGTTGTTTCCCGAAAAGAGCAAGGAGCTGATATCCGTTTGCCGGCAGTTGTCGGAAAGGGAGATTGCGGCAGAGATGGCGATCAACGCTAAAATGGCGCGTGAAGTGTATGAATATTTCCAGATGTATGATCTCCGGTCTACCCCTAAACAATCGGCGGCCCTTGCCTATAACGGGATTGCCTATAAGGGGTTGAATGCCCATGATTTCTCAACGGAAGATTTTGCATTTGCCCAGCGGCATCTCAACATCATTTCAGGGTTATATGGTATTGTCCGTCCGTTGGATGCGATCAGGCCTTATCGATTGGAGATGCAACGGAAAATTGTGCCGCCGGGATATAGGACCCTTTATGATTTCTGGGAAGAGACGGTCAATGAACATCTCTCCAAAAAACTCCGGCAAGGGGATAAGACCATTATTAATGTGGCATCAAAGGAGTATGCGAAGGTCGTTCGGCGAAACAGGTTGCCGAAAGGGACAAGGATCATCGATATCCAGTTTCTACAGCAGGAGAACGATACATTGAAGCAGATTGTGGTGCATTCCAAGAAGGCACGTGGATTGATGTCCCGATTTATCATCAAAAACAGGTTGATCGATCCTGAGGAGGTGAAGGGTTTCGATTGTGAAGGTTATTTTTTCTATCCTGCCCTTTCGACGAAGGATAGTTGGGTGTTTGTGAGGTGATGTAAGAGTCAAGAATCGAAACTTTGAAAGCGGAAAATTAAAATATTTCACTATATTTGTTCTGTCTAACTCTGAAAGAAAGCCGTTATGAGCAAGCTAAGCATCAAACAGTGGGCGGAGGAAGACCGCCCCCGTGAAAAATTACTGCTGAAAGGTGTTTCCGTACTTTCCGATTCGGAGCTTCTCGCCATCCTTATCGGGTCGGGTAATGATCGACAAAGTGCGGTTGAGTTGAGTCAGGATATTTTATCGAAAGCCGGGAATGATTTGAACCAGTTGGCCCGGATGAGTGTGTCGGATTTGATCAATAATTTCCGGGGAATCGGGCAAGCCAAAGCGGTCACTTTAATTGCTGCACTTGAGCTGGGCCGACGGAGGAAGGCTATTGAAACACCCCGGAAGAAAAAGATTACTTCGTCGAAGGTTGCCTATGATTATTTATTCCCTCGGCTATCCGATCTGAACCATGAAGAGACCTGGGCTTTACTGACTGATCGGTCAAACAAAGTACTTAGTATTATCCAGGTGAGTCGCGGCGGAATATCGGGCACGGTGGTGGACATCCGGTTGATCCTTCGGGAGGCGCTCAATCTGTATGCATCGGGGATTATCCTCGGGCACAATCACCCTTCCGGACAATGCAGGCCCAGCACGCAAGATACTCATCTCACCCGGAAACTGAAGGAGGCTGCCCAGTGGATGGATATCTCACTGTTGGATCATATCATCGTGTGCGGCGACACTTATTTCAGTTTTGCGGATGAAGGAATTATCTGATGCGATTAAACAATATGCCGGGCAATCGGTTTAATAAAAAAAAAGATTATGAACGAAGAGTTACAAGCTTTACAAGATAAGATAGTGGTGATGCTCCGTACGGTGTATGACCCTGAAATACCGGTGAATATTTATGATTTAGGAATGATTTACGATGTGGATGTCGACGATGAGAACAATGTCACTGTCGAGATGACATTCACCTCACCCAGTTGTCCCGCTGCCGATTTCATCTTGATGGATGTGCAGTTGAAGGTGGAATCGATTCCGGAGGTTAATAAAGTAGAGATCGATCTCACTTTCGATCCCCCATGGGACCGGTCGATGATGAGCGAAGAGGCATTGTTGGAGCTGGGGATGATGTAAGTGAGGGATAGAAGACTGGTTGAATAAATTGATTGTGAGGAGTAAAATCTATTTTCTTGCCGATGCCCACCTGGGTTCTAAATCGCATGTCGATTCTGTAGACACGGAACGTAAATTGTGCCGTTGGCTCGATGAGGTGAAGCGTGATGCCGCTGTCATCTTCTTGATGGGAGATATCTTCGATTACTGGTATGAGTACAGGTATGTGGTGCCCCGAGGATTTACACGGCTACTTGGGAAATTGGGTGAATTGACCGATGATGGAGTAGAAATTCATTTCTTTGCCGGGAATCATGACCTTTGGCTGGGAGATTACCTTCCCAAAGAGTGCGGGTTGATTCTTCATTTGGAGCCATATATTACTGTCGTGAAGGGAAAGAAGTTTTACCTTGCCCATGGTGATGGGCTGGGTGATGGATCACCTTCGTTTTATCTCTTAAGAAAACTGTTTCATAGTAAGTGGCTCCGAAAATGTTTTTCGGCTATTCATCCCCGGTGGACGATACCCTTGGCACACGGGTGGTCCGCCAACAGCCGCAAGAATGGGGGGCTGATGCCCTATCTGGGTGAAGAAGGTGAACACCTGATCCGTTTCTCAAAAGAGAGGCTCAAGGAGATGCCCGATATCAACTACTTTATTTTTGGACACCGCCACGTCTTGCTTGATTTGCCTATTGCCGAAGAGAGTCGTGTGGTTATGTTAGGTGACTGGATCACTCTTTTCTCCTATGCGGAGTTTGATGGGGATACCTTGCAATTGAAGCAGTGGAGTTGATTGCTATTCTTTTAGCTGCTGAAAGAAATCCCATATTACAATACCTGCCGTTACAGACACGTTGAGGGAGTGTTTGGTGCCGTACTGTGGAATTTCGATACAACCATCGGAAGCGTTTATCACCTCTTGTGCTACGCCATGTACTTCGTGGCCGAAGATTACTCCATATTTTCCCCCTTTTTTCAGTTTAATATCCCTCAGTGAGATACTATTCTCCACCTGTTCAATGGAGAAGAGGGTATATCCCTCTCTTTTCAGCGCTTCCACTGCCGCAAGAGTCTCTCCAAAATAGCGCCATTTTACCGCATCTTCGGCTCCCAGGGCACTTTTATGAATTTCCACATCGGGCGGGGTGGCACTAATTCCGCAAAGCAGAATCTCCTCCAATCGAAAAGCATCCCCCGTCCGGAATACCGAACCGATATTGTGTCGGCTACGCACGTTGTCGAGTACTACCACCAATGGGATTTTGTCCGCTTTCCGAAATTCTTCGGGCGAGATGCGGTTCAGCTCTTCTATCTTTAATTTTCGTCGTTGCATAAGGAGTAAAAATGACTATTTCAATATTGCCCGGATCACAAACCAGATATGATGAAAAAAAGTAGAGAGATCACCGTAATATTTTGCCATAATATGGTAACGCTCTTTTAGTGATGCTTTGCGATTGGCGGTAGTCATTCCTTCGTTCAGGTAGTTGATCAGTACGAGGTGGGTATTGTGAATGGATGAAGTTTTCTTCATCATTCGGATGCACCAGTCGAAGTCGGATGAGAAGCGATAGGAGAGGTCGTAGGGCTCGACCAGCTCTCGTTTCACGACAAAAGCTTGGTGGCACACCAGCATCCCCTGCTTAAAACTCTGCCAGGTAAGTCTCTTGGGAGCTCTCAGTCGGCGCATATGGAGAAAAGAGCCTTTATCATTTACGATGGCCGTTTCTCCATAGAGGATATCGGGTTGTTCTTGCGGATCGAACGAGTGCATCATCTTTTCTACGCTATCGGGCGCAAAAAAGGTGTCTCCCGCATTCAGGAAGCAGAGATAATCACCTGAAGCCATCCCGATGGCCTTGTTCATGGCGTCGTATAGCCCATGGTCGGGTTCACTAATCCATCGTATCTTCTGTTTTTCATCTTCCCCATTTTGGAGATCGCCTCTCTCATCCGCATATTTTCGGATCAGTTCTACCGTTCCGTCGCGCGACGCTCCGTCCACAATCAGGTGTTCCAGACTGTGGTATGTCTGTCCCTGTACGCTTTTCAGCGTTCTTTCCAATGTTTTTTCGGCGTTATATGTGACGGTGATGATGGATAGTTTCATTATTTGCGTGCATAAATGGCAATATAGGGTGATAATAATCTTCCTTTTATTGGGAATAGTTTGATAGCATAGCTCAACATCTTCACCCATTTTCTCCTCTTTTGATGTTCCGGTTTTGGCTCGAGCCAGACCATTGGTTTCCCGAGATAATCAACTGAAATATCATGAAGATTAAATGGTTGCATGATCTCTTTCAGATAGGATATTTGCATCGATTGCAGGTTATGGGCTTCGAGGTTCTCTCTGTCGAACCGTCGCTGTAGTGCTCCATTCAATCCCAAGAAGTTGGGAATAAGTATCAATAGTTGTCCGTTCTCCGATAGCAGTTCCACAT
>JAAYFR010000413.1 GCA_012728155.1 Bacteroidales bacterium
ATTCCCTCCTATTTTGTTTTCTCCGGTTCCTTCTCCATTTCCTCCTGTTTCACCACCTTCCGTCCCGCTTTTTGTGCTTCCTCTTCCCACGTCGTCGGAAAACTCCCCCACCTGGTATATCTGCCCGTTTCGGGTATATTCAAAGGCAACTGCCAGCACTTCATCTGCCTGTAACGGCATTTGAAGCGAGATATAACCCAGCTGCGGTTGATAGGTGTACTCCGAAGGGTTCAGCAGGCGTGCGTTTTCAAGTTTCTCATAATCCATACCGCGCATAATATTGTTTGGTAAAACATGATCGGTAGCAGTGATATCTCTTGCGTCGGCATAGGTGGTGACCAGCTGCTCGTATAGTGTGTTGACCCGGTTATGTGGATAGGTTTCACTTCCCTGTGGCGTCCAGAAAGAGTTGTGAATGGTATTATGTTCCCCCAGATCGGCAAATGCCACCAGGTTTCTTACCTGATTGTAGTTGCCCTGTTTATTGGTAACCCATACCTCCATCCTGGTGATGGCGATTGGTGATTGGATATAGGGCAGCTTGCTCAGTGCTTGATCATACGAATCACGAAAATAATATCCCAAGAAAAAGTGGCGATTTTCTTCATATTGGTCGGCATTGAACTCAAACGGCGTGGTCTGTACTCCTCCGCGGCTGTTGACCGTCTGTGTTTCCGATTGTTGCTGAGAGAAGAGGGTGTTGATATGCAGTTTACCGAATTGTAGGTCTGTTTTTATCCCGAACAGTGCCGTACCACCGTTGATAAGCGAATTGGTAGTGGTCATACGCACATTTCCCGCCTCGATACGCCGGATGATCTCATCCTCATCGCCTTGGTAGGCCAGCTTTATCTGCCGTGCATCCATATCGAAAGTGGCGTCGCTGTCGTAGTTGATATTGAAATCGATCTTATCGCCTACTTTTGCATTCATACTGAGTTGTATCTGCTGGTCGAAATCGAACCGATTACGTACCCGTGCCCGCTGTGGTAGGATGGGGTTATTGGTCACATCCCTTTTCAAACCGGCAGAAATCTCCAAAGAGCCTTGGGTGGTCAGCCGTAACCCTCCCGATCCGAAAATGGTAGCTCCCTGATTGTTCCTGGTGAGCTGACGGGAAAGGGGGGTGGGTCGGATGAGTGATGGCTTTTTTTTATCTGAAGTATTGAATTCCCTGAAATGGTTGTTTTGCATCTGCTTCAGACGGTATTCCATATACTCTTTGAGTGTCATCACAAGAGGTGTGTCGATCACCAGGTCGCCAATCATCTGTTCAATGATATAGAGGTTGGTCTGGTGGTCGTAGCGTATCTCTGTCCGTACTGTGGGGAGAGTTGGAGAGATTGAATAAGATTGAGTGGGATTGGACAAGAGGGTGGTTGAAAATAAAGGAGATAAAAAATAATATGCGTACAAAAGAATGAACACAAGAAACCCACATGGCTTTCTTGAAAAAAAGTGTAGGATTGCCCTGTGGATAAGAAAAAATATGTGACCAGTTTCTTTCAGAGGAATAACAACTTTACAGGATTCAACAATTTAGTCCTGTATTACGTAATCAACCTGTGTACATTCCAACAACTCTTTTTACGCTCATCGCGAGCGGTGGATCGCCGTAGAATATCTGAAGGTTTCGGCTTTAGTAGCACACATTCTACCGGTAACGTTATAACCTCTTTAATGCCTCTTTGATTACAGCCTCTATGGTCAATGTGGGCGATTCCTTCAATATTTTCGAAACTACCTTTTGCGAGGTGGTCTGTACAAAACCGAGCATCACCAAGGCCGATACGGCAGCGTGACCAGTCTCTGAGAGGTCGCTTTTTGTCGATAGTTGAATAGTGCCGCTTTCGTCGGTTATCTTGATTTTGTCCTTCAAATCCACGATAATCCGTTGTGCCGTCTTGGAGCCGATCCCTTTTACCGATTGAAGTACGGCAGCATTCTCAGTGGCGATCACATTTTCGAGCTCTCTCGAATTGAGGGACGAAAGGATGATCCTTGCCGTGCTGGGACCTACCCCCGATACCGAGATAAGATATAGGAACAGCTCCCGTTCGTG
>JAAYFR010000414.1 GCA_012728155.1 Bacteroidales bacterium
GCGCAATACAATTTCGTCGGTAGCCACCTGTAATTCAATTTTATCACTCATAAGCTCTGGTATATCCTTTACCATAAGAATATCACCTGTTTTCAATTCGTCTGCATGAATGGTAATGGTGTCAATCATATCTCCCGGTAATGAAGCATATGGAATTTCCATAAGCATTTTATTTAACTGTCCACCTAATTTTTCATCATTTGCAAGAAGAATATGAATAACACTATTAATCTTTTCATCTGCCGCTAATGCCTGGAAGCTGATGTGTAGTATTTCATTATTTAATGTATTCAAAGTTTTTTCTTTGATTTGCACCTGAATCGTTTCTCCATCCACATTCAGGGAAAGTTTGCTGCCCTCACGTTTCTGGCGAACCAGTCCGCGAGCTACGCTTTCTTCCATCTGAATGGAGATTGACTCTGGCATAGATTTGCCGAACACATTTCCCGGAACCATTCCAAGGCGTCTCATTTTCTTTGCCTTTACCGTTAAATCTCGTTTTTGAACACTAATGCTTTTCATTTTTATTTCCTCCTTGTAGTTTGTGATATATGTTTATTTGCAACCTTATGCGGTGTAAAAAAACAATCAAATTACTTGCTTTCATTCAGCTATCATAAATAAGATCTAAAAGTACCTGTCTTTTGAACCTGAAAAAAAGAAGAGCTCTTCATACAACGCTGCTAAGCGTAATACCAAAAGCCCTTCTTTATGACGGTTCTTTCAATTCTGTTAAATTGTACTTCTTATAAGATAACACACTTGTTCAAAAAAAGCAAGACATACTACAATTTGGTATTTCTTTTGGTTACAGTTCAGCCTTTGAGTTATTTATTCAATGCAGACTCCAGTATAACTGTTAAAATAGTTTTCATGAAATATATACAAATCGCTGAATTTTATTTTTTTATTTTTCCTCATTCAATGAGTTTATCCACATACAAATGACCATATATAAATCAATTGTTATCATCACTTTGCTTTTTGAATTGGATGTGGATAAAGCCCTTAAACATCCTATTTATTAGCGTTTTTCTGCTTTGTTATCCTATATCATATGCTTTTTGCAACGTGTTATCCACCGTCATTTTGACGAACTGTAACTGTCTTCTAATTCGCTTTTTATCATGTTATTTGATATACTTTTTATATCAAATAACACAGATCGGAGGCGTCCTAAATGGCAGGTAATTACGAAAAAAGCATATATAATCAATTAATGGAAGTATTAGCGCGCCTTGATGCTGTTGAAAAGGATCTAAGTGTTGAAAAAGTCGAACACAAAGAAAATGTTGATCGATTAAACCTAAAAATAGATGGCCTTACCAAAGAAAATACACTTCTTCGCAATGACAATGAACGCCTTAAGAGCATTATCAATAATGACAGTTCCAATACATCACTACCACCATCTAAAGACCAGAAAGGCGGCAAGCCGTCCAATACTTTCAATGGTCGAAGCAAAAGTGATAAAAAAGCAGGTGGACAAAAAGGGCATTCTGGCACAACTTTGACAAAAAGTGATATTGAAGAGAAACTCAAACAGGGCAACTGCAAACATCAGATAAAAAAGCTTGGAGATCCTTCTACTGGAAAGTATATTACAAAATATGTTGTGGATCTTGATGTTAAGCCAATTATTACGGAAATTCGTATCTATGCAGATAAAAATAATCATTTTAAAATACCGGTAGAGTACCGCAGTGATGTCATTTATGGACCAAATGTAAAAGCATTGTCTGTAACATTATACAGTGAAGGCGTTATGTCAAATGACAGAATAGCCGCATTTTTAAATTCTGCAAGCGAAGATGAACTTAGTCTTTCAGCCGGAAGTGTTTATGGATTCTGCAATAAGTTTGCAGCTAAATCTGAAATGCACATAGAACATCTTGAGCAAGAACTGCTTAATCAAGCTGTTGTAGCAACCGATGCCACTACTGTAACAAATAATGGAGAACAAAATTACATTCGGAATTTCAGCATAGCAGAAACTGTTATCTATCGTGCTATGAAACGTAAAACAATTGAGGCTATGCATAAAATCAACTTTTTGGAAAATTATACAGGTATCCTTGTACATGATCATGAAACAGCATTGTATCATTTTGGAACCGATCATGCAGAGTGTAATGTCCACATTATTCGATATCTTCGAAAAAACTCGGAAGATACAAAAAACCCATGGTCGGATAAGCTCATTACTCTTCTTTGCAAAATGAATAATGAAAGAAAAGAAGCTATCAGACAGGGAAAGCGCTTTTTTACAGATGATGAAATATTATCCTATGAAAAGAGCTATTTTGAGTGCATCTCACAGGGGCGAAAAGAAAATAAAAAGACGAAACATAAGTATGCAAAACAGGACGAAACGACACTATTAAATCGATTGGGAAAGTACGGCCATAATCATCTACTGTTTCTGCGTAATTATGAAGTCCCTTTTGATGACAACATAAGCGAACGCGACCTGAGAAACGCGAAAAACCGCCAGAAAATGGCTGGTGGATTTCGAAAGGACAGCGGAC
>JAAYFR010000468.1 GCA_012728155.1 Bacteroidales bacterium
ATCCCTGATAGATGTGAAACCACGGCGCGAGCAGGTATGCTGCCGCTACTATTGAGGGAGATGAGGTTAGCCACAAAAGCGCACATCGCGCCAGAACACCTGGTTGTGGGGAACTGAGTAAAGGAAAAGGAAAACGAAGTGAAACACGACATTGATACCCGGCGGGTAAACAATCCCGCCCGAGAAAGGCTGGCAACCGCTCGGAAGCGAACATTGCGTAGCGCGTCCGCAAGGGCCGCACGAAGCGTATGGAGTGAGTGTCAAAGCCGCGTGATAGAATCCCGAAATTTTGAGGATAGTCTGGGCCTTCCTGGTTGTGTAAGGGGGGGGCAGCACCGACATGTACGCAGTAAGACGTGGTCATGGAGCCACGCGGGCCATGTGCATGGAGGCTGGGCCGGGATCTGAGAGCGGGGCAGAGGCATACCGGGGTATCCGGGGAAGCTGGGAGAGCCCCCGCGTTCTGCTGACAAGAAGCCGGAGATGGACGAAACCGGATGAACAACGTCCTGGCGTGCCTGCGAAGCTCACTGTAGCGGGCGCGAGCGAACAAGAGAGGGAGCATCAGCAGAGCCCGTTTTGCGAGGGAAACCGAAGCGGACGGGAAGACGCGAGGGGCAGTCTTAGTTGTCTCATAGTAGCGATTGAAAGCAGGGAAACCAAATCTGGAGGGAGCCTGTGAGTAGCGAAGGGGACAACCACAGAGGAGGAAGTGTCAGAAGCGCAGACGCGGGGGAGAAACGGCCCTTGAGTAGCGTCTCAACGCGCCAGAGGCACATAGCACAAATGGCAAGGAAATACGCGGCAAGCCCGCTCACCACCTTGAGTCATCACATGGATGAAGCGTGGATGAGGGAGGCCTATCGCCGGGTGCGCCGTGACAGTGCCCCGGGAGTGGACGGACAGAGTGTGGCCGATTATGGCATGAATCTGGAGCAGAACCTGCGTGGACTGCTGGAGCGGGCCAAGAATGGCAGCTACCGTGCAGCGCCGGTGAAGCGGGCGTACATTCCCAAGAACGAAACGGAGACGCGTCCTATCGGGATACCGACCGTGGAGAACAAGGTGCTGGAGCGTGCAGTGGTGATGCTGTTGGAGCCGGTCTATGAGATTGAGTTCAAGGACTGTTCCTACGGTTTTCGCCCGAAGCGTTCGACACATCAGGCCCTCGAAGCGGTACGCCGTGAGGCGATGGCGATGGGAGGCGGATGGGTGCTCGACGTGGACGTGCGACAATACTTCGACACGATACCACATGAGCAGCTGCGTGAAGTACTGAGCCGACGGATAGGAGATGGAGTGATTAACCGGTTGATTGGCAAATGGCTCAAAGCCGGTGTGTGGGAATCCGGTACGGTGACGTATCCGGAGGCTGGAACGCCGCAGGGAGGGGTGATCTCACCGATGTTGAGCAACATCTACCTGCATGAGGTGATGGATCGCTGGTTTGAAGAGGAGATCAAACCGGAGTTGAAGGCGCAGGCGTCATTGGTTCGCTTCGCTGACGACTTTGTTGTGGTCTGTTCAGAACGCGCCGAAGCGGAAACCCTGCTGGAGCGCATCCGTACCCGGTTTGCGGGCTACGGTCTGACGATCCATCCGGAGAAAACGCGCATCGTGGACTTCCGACACCCTTGGAAAAGCGGACAAAAGCCGCAGACCTTCGACTTCCTGGGCTTTACCCATTACTGGGGTAAGACACGCAAAGGAGGGTATGCGGTGAAGCGCAAGACTCAGGGCAAGAAGTTCCGTGCTGCGCTGCAACGAGTGGAGCAGTGGTGTAAGAGTAATCGTCATCGCCCCTTGCGGGATCAACATACGCAGCTGTGCGCGAAGCTTCAGGGGCACTATGCCTACTACGGCATCCGGGGTAATTACCGGGCTCTTGCGAACTTCCACCACGCAGTCACGCGTCGATGGCATTACTGGCTCATGCGACGCAGCCGGGAGGGGCTCAACGGCGCACGCCTGTGGCGCACCCTCGGCTACTTCGCTCTGTCGCCCCCACGTATCGTTCATGGCCACCGACCCGATCAACTGCAATGGTCACTCCTGTCCTAGCGAACCCTTCTCTGTGAGGAACCGGATGCGTTAATTGCGCTCGTCCGGGTCTGTGGGGGTGTCGGCGGGCAACCGCCGGCACTACCCGGAAAAGAAGAGCGGCTCATTGAGGACAATTCGCCCTACCGGGTTCGGGGATTTCAGGCGTGGAATAACCCGCTTCTTTGGGATGCCTGTTGTGGGTAGGGATGAGCGTCGCCGCTCATCCGTGGACGTTTGGTCTTGGGTGGGATTGAAAGCACGAAAAAGGGGTGAGGCCCCGGAGTCGGCGGCTTCAGCCGTCGTCTTCTTATCCGCGGAC
>JAAYFR010000415.1 GCA_012728155.1 Bacteroidales bacterium
CTGGCCAACTCAGCCAGGAACGCCACCAACCGACAACTGGGACAACTGGGAATCGTCCGTACCCAATCGCAATTGGGAGGGTATCATGAGGCGGCACGTACCGCCACCGACCTGCTCTCTCACAGTAGCCTCTCTCCCGAGACAGTGATCGAGGTGAGATTTTTGCGGGGAAAAGCGTACCAGCAAACCAACGAGACAGATAATGCGATGGCCGATTTCCAATTCGTGGCCAACGATACCCGCAGCCTCTATGGGGCAGAAGCACAGTTCATCCTGGCCGATACATACTACCGATGGAAATCGTATGACCGCGCCGAAGCGCAAGTGAAAGAGTTCATGCAAAAGGGCACATCTCACCAATACTGGATGGCACGGGCACTCATCGTGCTCTCCGACACCTATCTTGCCAAAGGTGACGAATTCCAGGCACAACAATATATAGAAAGCTTGCGATCCAACTACAAGGGGGGCGAAGCCGATATTCAACAGATGATCAATGAGAGAATCCGATAGAGTATAGAATAAAGAGTAAAGAGAAAGACAAATGAAAAAGATATATATCGTTATACCAGCACTGGCGTTATCCGCCGGCACTTTTGCCCAAACAGCCGACTCTCTGCTGAGACGTCAGATGGAACTGGAACGTGATTTCAATCCCACCCTCCTGGATGCCGACAAGATCAATTCCCTTCCGGCATTGCGGGAGCCGGTCGTACAGAAAGCCAATACCAACTACTCTTCATGGGCAGGGCGGACAACCCCACCATTGGAAATAGCCTTGCCACAGCCCGGCAATATTATGACCCAGATCCCTTTCAGCACACAAAAAGGATATCTTTCATTCAACGCCGGAAATTATGCCAATATGGATGGCGCATTCGGATACCGCTTAGTGGAAGACGAAAAGAATAATCTCACCTTCTCCTTCTTGCATAACTCCACCAATGGAGATATAAAATATATACAAGAGGTGGAGACCAAGAGCAACAAAGCCTACCTTATGGACAATAAAGGGAGCTTGGGATATCGCCACCGGGCTGATGCGCTCACACTCGATATCGACCTGTCGTATCTCCACTCACTCTTCAACTACTACGGAAACAGATTCGATAATCTCCCATTTTATGAAGATGAAAACCAACGCTTGGGAGTGCTGGACGCCAAAGTAGGTGTCGCATCACTCGAGTCGAGGTTGTTGAATTACAGGGGATCAATCAATTTCCGCAACTTCTCCACAGAATTTGGCAAACAGCTCAACGCCGAAGGGATAAAGGGAAATGAGGTGAACGCCATGGTAGGATTCGACAAGCCTTTCGGAAGTACACAAAATAAAATAGGTATTGACGGGAATATCTTCACTACGGTTTATGACGGCGACATCAGCAATTACTTCCTGCTCAATGCCTCTCCCTACATCAGTTTCGGAACTCAAAACAGCTTTGCCAAATTAGGGGCCGATGTACTATTCCAAAATTCTACCGGCACACGAGCACGGGTTGCACCCAACGTACAGGCACAATGGTCGGTAACCGAATACTCATCGCTTTACGCCACTATTCACGGCGGGTTCAGCAACAACACCTTCCTGGAAATGATACAGGAATCGCGCTATATCAGCCCTTACGCAAATGTAAAACCCTCCTACTCCATCATCGATTTAGTAGCGGGTGTAAAGATCGGCGAGATCAGTGGCTTTCGTTTCGATCTCTTCGGCGGATTCAAGAAGACCGACGATGAACATTTCCTCCTACTCAACGGACGGGACGGAGAACCGGAATATGTCGGCGGCCCCCCTACAGGTCCATTTCGCGAAGTACTCAAGCCGGTATATGGCGATTATTCACACTCCCATATCGGAGGAATGATCCAGACC
>JAAYFR010000416.1 GCA_012728155.1 Bacteroidales bacterium
GTGTCAATACCACCCCGGCAACGACTCCCAACAAGGTGCCAAACAACCGGTGAAACAGGCGGAGCCGGGTAGCGCTGTAAGTCTGTTGAAAGACGATCAGCGATGTCATCAGTATCCACGACCCTTTCCCGAAATTCAAATAGAGCATGATACCATATCCCAACAGCCAGCTCAGGGTGAGCCTTACGGCAAAACGAAAACGGGGATGCGCGGGATCCAATAATCTCTTCACACTGTTACTCTCCGGTTTACGGGAATGAAAGACAGCCACATCTATCTGCCCGATGGTCTTTTCCTCCTCCCGAAGATTCTCTTCCATCCCTGTCAGGTTCCTCATCAGCAGCGACAAAGTGAGCCAATGCGGTTCATCCTTTTCAGCTTCGAGCATGGTCTGCAAGGCCGATATGGTCCATTTCAACGAGAGTGGATGTTTATAGGGTTGATCGGTCAGCAGCGAGTTGGCATAAAGATGCGCCGCCGAAGCCAATTCCCGCATCAACTTTCCAAATCCATCCAGCAATTCGATATTTTTAACCTGTTCGGAAAGCAGATCGTACTGTTCATGGCTCGAAATGGCCCTCTCCTGCATGGCTTGCAGCAGGAACCATATACGGTAATAATGATCCACTGTCTGTAGTGCTTCTTGATTGCTTTCACCCGAAAAACTATAGAGATCCTGCTTGCAAGCCTCTATCTGCTGTGCCAGTTCTATATTTTTCTGTGCCAACTGGTTTCTGAGGGCCACCTGTATCTGGGGATCACTGGGGAACAGGCTTGCCTTCAGATCGATATATTCCGCCAAAAAATGAAAACCACGGGCCAGTTGCTCTTGTAATAACCGATATGGCCTGAAATGAAGCAGCAAGATAGAAACAAGGGAATAAATAAATGCACCTATGATGAGAAGTACCGGCTGATAATACCATTCCAGATTACTACTATCGGCTCCCAGCATGGTGTAAACAATAATCAGCATGGCTCCGAAAGTCACTCCCTGCAAACGAGAGTTAATACCACCAATCACCATCAGCGAAAACGACATCATAGTCAATACGACTACAAACCATGCCGGATGGGGCAGAAAAATAGTCACCAGGCTACTGGCGACAAAGAATAAGAGCAACGCTATGGCAGCCGATTTAATACGCCCGACGGGATGTACATCGGTCTCCCCCAATGCCATTGCAACCACGCCCAGCACCAGTGTCGTACCGATAAATGAGTTATGAAAGATCAATTCGACCGGAATCAACAGGCAAGCGATGGATACCGTTACCTTCAAAGCCCATAAATGATTGGGATTCTTCCAGAAAACATTGACCCAAATGTCGGCTATCCTATCTTTTATCCGTTCTACTCTATTACTCACCTTTTTATCTTTTGCTATATCTATTTAGGAAATTACTAATTACCAATTACCAATTACAAATTACAAATTACCAATTACAAATGACTAATTACTAATTACTAATTACAATGACCGATGACCCGATGACCGATGAATGGTATACCAAACATTAAAAAATTATCACTACTCGTCCCGGCTTCCCGATAAATCGGGACAAGTTGTCGGGATGGGCACATACATAAAACATAACGTTATATCCACCCTCACCGCACTTAAGATGGCGTCGGGATAATTCCTATAGGTAAAACGGTGTACATATTCCACCCGCAAAAGCCCGAGGATATTGGTAATACCGATGGTTCCTTCAATATAAGGCAAACTGTCATACTGATGTGAAACAGCCGGAAAACGGTAGAGTTCTTTCGGGTGGAGCAACGGATCATTTTTATCGCTCAACCGCCCATAAGCAGCCCTCAATGAGATCAGTTCCTTTATTTGCAACATATCCGTTATCGCCATTTTTGACAGCAGAAAATCATCCCCCACAAAAGTCATCCTCAGTGTATATTGTTCATCGGCTACAAACTCCAATGAGCGGTTCAGGAAGAAGAAGTTATTCTCGATTTGATAGCGGTACCGCTGATTAGGGTATACCAATAAAGGAAATGGTACCCTGTCCCAGACTTTCATTACCTCACCGACAGCATCCAATCGTCCGGCATTACCCAGCAGAAAGCGCTTCTGCGCTGAAAATTCGGTTCTATGATAGCCTGCTTCACCTCCCATAAAACCATTCACTCCGATTGTGTGGGAAAGGAAAAACAGCGGTGAGGTCAGCTCCAAAGGTATTCTCTTCCGTTTTTGCTGGTCGTACGCTTCCCTTACCGAATAACGCATCGTCACACCTATCTCAGTAGTGTGCAATTGGCCATCTGTATAGACTACACCATCCTCATAATCACTCTCGAATCGCAACTCTCCCTGTGGTACAAACCGTGATTGTCGTACACGAAACGTGTGTGCCAAGCCATTTTTATACTCTCTTTCATAATTAAGTTCCGCAAAATTACGATAGGTAGCCTCATCCAACGATCTCCTGTAAGTGACCAGCAACAGGTCGTTCAAGGCATAAGGATGCATATCTCCCGGAGAATAGAGATCGTTCTCATGGACTAAACGCAGATTGTTTTTCGGGAACTCATCCTCGTGATAGGCTTTTTCTGTAAAAGAATAGATAGCTTCACCCCTATATTTGAGTCGTTGGTCTCCAAAACCATAAGCAACATATCCCCTTACAAAAAAATGCGGGTTCAACCGGGAATTGGAAGCAATTCCTCCTCTAAGCCGGATTCCTTCAATGGGGTTATAAGTAGGAATAGTCTGGATCCTTCCAAAATCGAATCGGTTGGTTTCTGTATTTCCAAGCGGAATCCAATCGTTTGTCACAAACTTTACCGCTTTTGAAAGAAATGCACCGAAGCTACCCGAATTCACGGCTATGCTGTCTTGCATTTCAAGCACCTTATCAACGTAACCGTCAGGGTGTAATGTTATAATGAGATCATCACGGTCACGGTTGTTTAAAGGAAAAGAGTTCAGTTGAAATCTCTCTCTTGCGACCATCAGTTGCCTGTCGGTAAGAGAGTCAGGCACGATAAACGAAAACTCTCCCACATTATTAGCTACGGTGCCAATAGAGGTGCCCTGGATAAAGAGCGCCGCATAGGGCACCGGGGTATGATATTTAGCGTCTTTCACCACCCCTTTGAGTAGCGTCTCTTGCCCCTGCAACGAGACACCGATACTCATCAACAACAGAAAGAAAAATATTGAACCCTTTTTCATCACAGTTTCCTGTATCTCACCCTTTTCGGCTCCACATTCCCAAGTCGCATCCTCTTGTTTTCCTCATACTCACTGTAGGAACCTTCGAAATAGAATACCTCCGAGTTACCTTCAAAAGCGAGGATATGGGTACAGATACGATCCAGAAACCAACGGTCGTGCGAGATCACCACGGCACATCCTGCAAAATTCTCCAGCCCTTCTTCCAATGCACGCAAAGTATTCACATCGATATCGTTGGTCGGCTCATCGAGCAGTAATACGTTGGCACCGGCTTTGAGTGTCAATGCCAGGTGCAAGCGATTCTTCTCCCCACCCGACAGTACGCCGCACAGTTTTTCCTGATCGGCACCGGAGAAATTAAAACGGGAGAGATAAGCACGGGCATTGATCTCTTTTCCTCCTACGCGTACAAATTCCGAACCACCGGAGACTACCTGGTAAACCGTCTTTTCGGGGTCGATGGCCTCATGTGCCTGATCCACATATGCGGTTATCACGGTTTCCCCTACTTCAAAATTCCCCGCATCGACAGTTTCCATTCCCTGGATCAACCGGAATAGCGTAGTCTTTCCCGCACCATTGGGTCCGATCACGCCGACAATACCATTGGGAGGCAACATAAAGTTCAGGTTATCGAAGAGCAGTTTGTCACCAAACGCTTTTTTCACATTGATCGCTTCAATCACTTTATTTCCCAGTCGGGGACCGTTAGGAATAAAGATTTCCAGTTTTTCTTCTCTCTCTTTCTGATCTTCATTCAACAGCCTCTCGTAAGAGTTCAAACGTGCCTTTCCCTTTGCCTGACGTGCCTTGGGTGCCAGGTTGATCCACTCCAGCTCCCGTTCCAGCGTCTTACGCCGTTTGCTCACCTGCTTCTCCTCCTGCTCCATCCGTTTGGTTTTCTGTTCGAGCCATGAGGTATAATTTCCTTTCCAGGGTATTCCTTCGCCCCGGTCCAATTCAAGGATCCAGCCGGCCACATGATCAAGGAAGTAACGGTCGTGTGTGATACAGATCACCGTCCCCTTGTATTGTTGCAGATGTTGCTCCAACCAGTCGATCGACTCCGCATCGAGGTGGTTGGTCGGCTCATCCAACAACAGCACATCCGGCTCTTGCAGCAACAGCCTACACAGTGCCACACGGCGCCGTTCACCTCCCGACAGTTCCCCTATCGGTTGTTCTTCGGGGGGACAACGCAAGGCATCCATCGCCCTTTCCAGCCGGTTATCGATACTCCATGCGTCGGCAGCATCCAGCCTGTCCTGCAATTCTGCCTGGCGGACAAAGAGGGAATTCATCTTCTCTTCATCCTCATAATATTCGGGCAATCCGAATTTCAGGTTGATCTCTTCATATTCGTTCAACAGATCCATCACCGGTTGTACACCTTCACGGACAATCTCGATTACGGTTTTATCCGGATCCAATACCGGATCCTGCTCCAGGTATCCCACCGAAAAGCTCTTGTCGGACACTACTTCACCCTGGTACTCTTTTTCGATTCCGGCAATAATTTTGAGCAAGGTCGATTTTCCCGACCCATTGAGACCGATAATACCGATCTTGGCACCATAGAAAAAAGACAAATAAATATCTTTCAACACCTGTTTATGTGGCGGAAACGTTTTACTCACGCCCACCATGGAGAAAATAATCTTCTTATCGTCGGACATACTTTTTAAATTACTAATTACCAATTATCAATTACTAATTACTGATGACCAATTATTGATGACTGATTACCAGTTACTGATTACCAGTTAATTTTCTTATACAATTTGTTTCGCGTGATTTACTCTTCCTGTGCATGTGGTTAGCACACTGAATAACCATTGAGTATACATCTGAAACGGAGCACAAAGATAATGAACATTTTCGGTAAGTAAAACGAGCAGAAGACAAACAACGGAGAAAATTGAAAGCCAGTTGAACCACAACGTGGCCGGCATCGACCTGGTATTAGGCGCCAAAGGAAGTCCCCTGTGCAACTTATTTTAGCGGGTATTTATCATATCGACCATCCCACCGGAAATATACAATACAAGGATGCTCTGGAACTGGCAAAAACCCTTTGATCAAACAGACTGTACCTTTGGCGCTGGGCGATAGTTACCGCGAATTCCGTATAATCGGTACTGTTCAGGCATTCCCCGAGCTTTATCAGGGGCAGTTGAGAGAAGGGATGATTCGGAACACCTGATGTACCTGCTGAAAGACGCGGAGTTGGTAAAAGTAGTGAGATAAGTCCATTTTTATATTTTTGTCTTTTCAGGATTTCATCTATCATCAAAAAAATACCATAAAATATAATAAATCCTTTCAAATATCACCATTTATAGGTATTGCAGCTGTTGTCTGGTTAAGTTAATTTTGTATTTTTATACTTTCAGAATTTCAAATATCATCGAATAAAGTGAAAACGGTATTCAGGAATAGCCTATCAA
>JAAYFR010000417.1 GCA_012728155.1 Bacteroidales bacterium
ACGATACCCAGTGCAAACATATTCTTGCTACGGAGAATCTCCTTGTTTCCCAGTCCTGAGTCGCCCAACGAAGCTTTTGTCAGGCTTGTGATATTCACTCCGATAGGTTGCACAAAATCCAAGTTGAGCTCCGCAAACGGATCCAATGTCTGGAAAAGTGCTTTATCGAGATCCCTCTTTTGGAATGAATCGGTATCGAACAGAACGATGGATCCCTTCTTTAAAAATGGGGCGTTTACCTTGAGTGCGGCAGGATTCATGGCCACTAACACGTCGGTCTTATCTCCCGAATTATAGACATCTTTGGCGCCGATCCGCACTTGAAATCCCGATACACCGTGCAATGAACCTTGTGGGGCGCGGATTTCGGCGGGAAAGTCGGGAAAAGTGGCAATTTCATTTCCGAAGATAGCTGATAATGTGGAGAATATGGTTCCTGAAAGCTGCATTCCGTCACCGGAATCGCCTGAAAAACGAATGGTTACTTGTTTAATGTCAGTTACGACCGAATTCGTTGGCATAATTTTTCTATATAAATAAAATCAGATACAAAGTAATAAAAGAGTTGTGGAAAAAACAAATTTTTTGTTTCGCCAGCACCCTGTTTGCGATTAGAAACAGGATTTCGGGAAAGGGTGATTATCTCCGTCGGATCCTCGCTCCCAACGCATTCAGACGCTTGTCGATATGCTGGTATCCCCTGTCGATCTGGTCGATATTATGGATGGTACTTGTCCCTTCTGCACTCATGGCGGCGATCAACAACGAGATGCCGGCCCGTATATCGGGAGATGTCATGGTCATTCCTTTCAGTCGGAAACGCTTGCCCATACCGATTACCGTTGCCCGGTGGGGGTCACAGAGAATGATCTGTGCTCCCATATCGATCAGTTTGTCCACAAAGAAGAGGCGGCTTTCGAACATCTTCTGGTGGATCAACACACATCCTTCCGCTTTGGTAGCAACTACCAGCATCACACTGAGGAGGTCCGGCGTAAGTCCCGGCCAGGGCGCATCGGCAATAGTCAAGATAGAACCGTCGATAAAGGATTCGATGGTGTAGCTATCCTGTTGGGGTATATGAAGATCGTCTCCATGTTGCTCCACAATGATGCCTAAGCGGCGGAAACTTTCGGGAATGATGCCGAGATGGGTTACGGAGGACTCTTTTATGGTGAGTTCCGAGGCGGTCATGGCTGCCATGCCGATAAAACTGCCTATTTCGATCATGTCGGGCAGCAGGCGGTGGCGGCAACCGGCAAGGGAGGAGACTCCGTTTATTGTCAATCGGTTGGATCCTATCCCTTCAATTTTTGCCCCCATTCGTACCAACATCCGGCTCAGCTGCTCCACGTATGGTTCGCAGGCGGCATTATAGATGATGGTCTCTCCCTCGGCAAGAACGGCGGCCATCAACAGGTTGGCAGTACCGGTAACGGAAGCTTCGTCGAGCAGGATGTATTGTCCGGTCAGTTTCTTTGCCGAGAGGGTGAAAAGCTGTTTTTGTTCGTCAAAGAGCAGCTCGGCACCCAGTTTCATGATGCCGTTGAAATGGGTATCCAACCGTCGGCGCCCTATCTTGTCTCCACCCGGTTTGGGTACGACGGCTTCCCCGAATCGTGAC
>JAAYFR010000044.1 GCA_012728155.1 Bacteroidales bacterium
ATGTGGAACTCGAATAGCGAAC
Source organism: Bacteroidales bacterium (assembly GCA_012728155.1). GTDB lineage: Bacteria > Bacteroidota > Bacteroidia > Bacteroidales > Dysgonomonadaceae > Proteiniphilum. The sequence goes on from JAAYFR010000044.1 coordinate 23, forward strand.
AATCGGGAAAGTATAAGCAATACCTGAAAGACCATGCCGAAAAGTTTGGATTTAATTCCGAAAATTTCAGTAACTTTACATTACATTTGGCAGCGATGTACAAAGGGGAAACTCAAAGGTACATTCAAGGTAAATTCAATGAGTTATTCGATCTAATTCAAGGTGCTCGGGAATCAACCCTGTCTGGAGAGCCGGACAATACTCCGAGGACATTCGCTCAAGCAATTAAGGAAGCATTAAATATTGAATACAATGGACAATCTGGAAGCAATGTTTTGGCTGGCAACATTACGCCAAGCACAGAAGGGGGACGAGACAGCAAGGAAGCACATAGAAGAGGAGAACGAGCTGAGAGGGGAAATGAATCTCCCAACGATTCAGGAGGAACTGAAAGCGGTAGCAGACAGGCGAAATAAACCCTGTCGCACAAAAATTTACAAAAGAAAATAACCATTAGGTTAACTAACATTATTTGATAACTCAAAACAAAGAAGACAATGGAAGAATACAAAGGGATGACGCCGGAACAGATCATAGACAGTCTGAATCTGACAGAAGAGGACTTTCCGAATCTGAACAGGTACCAGAGCAAGGAGTACCTTCTGAGAGTACTCCAAGGACTGGCCAAGGCGAGCGGGTGTTCACTGGAGACGGCAGCAATCAATCTCGAGCACGACAAGAGTATGATGTAAACAAAAAGTACTTTAACGAAGAGATAGACGACATTGTATCGTCGGTGACCGAGGTTAAGGGCGGTATGATATTAATTCCCTGCTCAACTTTGTCATTTGTGTTGAAATTGTGTTGAAATAAAAAAGCACCTACAACAATAATTCTGTAAATGCTTGATAATCAAAGTGACCCCGGAGGGACTCGAACCCTCGACCCAATGATTAAGAGTCATTTGCTCTACCAACTGAGCTACGGAGTCATTTTTAGGAGGGCAAAGGTAGCTATTTTTTCTTTTGAAAAAACAACCTTGGAGTGAATTTTTGCATTTTATTTTCGAAAATCATCACGCAAAATGATTCTTCTTTATACTGCAAGCAAAAAAAAGGAACAAATTATTAGATTTTGCTCCTTTTTTTTATCCATAATCAACCAAGGTCTTTTTAGAGGTTGGATAATTCTGAGCCGGCTTTGAATTTTGCAGTTTTTTTAGCCGGAATGTCAATCGATTTTTTCGTGCGGGGGTTGATACCTTTTCTGGCACTTCTTTCAGAGACGGAAAATGTTCCGAAGCCTACTAATACTACTTTACCACCAGCTTTCACTTCTTCTGAAATAGTTTCGAGGGTAGCATCCAACGCCTTTTTGGCATCAACTTTGCTAAGGCCCGATTTTTCGGCAATAGCGCTAATTAGTTCTGATTTATTCATAAAAAAACGTAAATAAAGAAATTAAACATACATTAAGTCAAGGCTGAGCCTCATTTTGACGCCAAATATAAGCGATAAATCGAAAACAATCAAGAAAAAAGATAAAAAGTATTTGTTTTTGGTAAAAATAGCCCTTTTGTGGGGCGAAAATCCGCATTCTCAACGAAATAATAGTTATTTTTGCGCTCCAACTATTAATTATGGCGTGCACATGAATTAGGAAGTAATCAATAAAGTCAAAATTGTTCTCACACAAGAACATGATTAAAAGTGAGTTGCCTCCAGTAAATAATTCTAATGAGAATCGGTATATTTAGAGTAATCAAAACGCGTAGCGGAGAATGATTCCTTCACATATCAAAGGTTCCAGATGCCAAAAGATAAAAATGAAATAATCGTATAAAAATGGATAATTCAAGAAATAGCTTTGCCGGGGTGCTACCCACCGTAACAAAGAATATTATCATCATAAACGGGATTATCTGGCTGGCACAGTTTGTGCTGCTGAAAAGAGCGGATATAGATCTTTCTCAGCAATTTGGATTACATTTTATCAAATCAGGCCAGTTCAAGATCTATCAGCTTGTGACCTATATGTTCCTGCATGATCCCTATTCCATCTCCCATGTCTTTTTTAATATGTTTGCCGTTTTTATGTTCGGCAGAACATTGGAGCAGATATGGGGGTCGAAACGCTTCCTCTCCTACTATCTGGTCACAGGTATCGGAGCGGGCCTAATTCAGATGCTTGTCCTCTTTTTAAGGGTGCAGTCGGTACTCCCGGTGGAGATGTACTCAATGGTAAACAGCGTCACCGTAGGAGCATCGGGAGCCGTTTTCGGAATATTGTTGGCATTCGGCATGTTGTTTCCCAATTCACAACTCTTCATCATCCCCTTTCCCTTCCCTATCAAGGCCAAATGGTTTGTAATAGGATATGGATTGTTGGAACTTCTCTTCGGCGTAGCCAACCGTACAGGCGACAATGTGGCCCATTTCGCCCATCTGGGAGGCATGCTTTTCGGAATTTTCATGATTTTGTATTGGAAAAGAAAGGACCGGAAATATGGCAGATTTTATTGAAAGATTGAAGTTGAGGTATAAGAGAGGCAACGTACTGACGAGGCTTATCTTTATCAACCTGTCCGTCTTTATTCTTTTAAAGATTGTCAGCGTCATTTTCACCCTGTTCAATATTTATGCGATCGACCTGATTACCCTCCTTGGAATTCCGTCGCATATTCCGTTATTACTGCATAGGATATGGACACCTATCACCTATATGTTCGTGCATGAAGGTTTCCTGCATATACTCTTTAATATGCTCTGGCTCTATTGGTTCGGACAGATCTTCATGCAATATTTTACTGGACGGACACTCGGAAGCCTCTATGTTCTGGGTGGATTGGCAGGTGCCATGCTCTATGTGATTGCTTTCAATACCATCCCCTATTATACAGGAATGGAGAGAGGATGGATGATTGGAGCATCGGCAGCCGTAATGGCCATCGTAATGGGGGCTGCCTTCTATCGGCCCGATGTACAGCTCAACCTCCTCTTTTTAGGACCTATAAAAATAGTCTATATTGCGATTTTCGCCTTCATACTCGATTTTCTTTCATTGGGAAACCCCATGAATCCCGGCGGACATGTCGCCCATATAGGTGGCGCATTGTTGGGCTATTTTTTTGCCATCCAATACAAGAAAGGGAGAGATATTACCGGTTGGATGGGTAGGGCGATCGACTGGTTTTTCGGTTTGTTCAAACCACGCATGAAGAGGCCGAAGATGAAAGTGAAGCATGCCCGGCAGCAAACCGATTGGGAATACAACCAACGTAAACATAGCGAACAGGAAGAGATCGACGCCATCCTCGACAAGCTAAAACAAACTGGATACAGCGGTTTATCATCAGAAGAAAAAAAGAAACTTTTTGATGCAATCAAGAAATAAAAGACTGAAATTCACGGATATGATCAAATGGATTATCTTCGCGACCAACGTGATGGCCATCATTTTGCTTTTCTTCTCATTCCTTTCCTGGCGCATCTCTCCTCTTAAGACCAACCTGTTTTCATATATAGGATTAGGATTTGGATTCATCTTATTGATCAACATCGGCTATCTCAGCATCTGGGTACTCTTTTCAAAATGGAACCTTGCTTCAATCTCTTTATTGGCAATTCTTCTCTGTTATAAGCCCATAACCACATTCTTCCCACTGCATCTCACCCGTCAGATGGAGCCGGCAGGGAGCATCAAACTGCTGACTTATAACGTGCAGGGATTTCCCCACGAAAGGAATAAAGATGCCTCCGAACACCCCATACTCGATTATATTGCAGATACAGATGCCGATATAGTCTGTCTGCAGGAATACTTCGTCAGTAAAACCGGGCAGTCTCTCTTCTCTCAACGCGATGTGAACAAAATTCTCAGTCAATATCCCTATCGCTCAATCACCGGTTTGGAATCTTCGGGAAAATATCATACCTTCGGACTGGCATGTTTCTCAAAATACCCAATCGAGAATACAGATGAGGTGAAATTTGACGCCTCCTACAATGGTGCGACGGTTTATACCATCAATATTGATGGCGAAAGATATACAGTTGCCAATATTCATCTGGAGTCGAACAATATCAAAGAGGAAGATAAACAACTATATACCAATTTTCTTCAGAACACCGATTTGGTAGGATTGGAACAGGTGACAAGCAATATCCGTACCCGGCTGGGAAGGGCCTACCGGAAACGGGCGAAACAGGTTGAAAAGGTGAGACACTTTGTCGACCGGCAAGATACCCGTGGCACCATCATCTGCGGTGATTTCAACGATACCCCTATATCGTATGCCTATCACCGGATGAAAAAAGGATTAAAAGACGCATATGTCTCCACGGCATTCGGGCCGGGTATTACCTATCACGAAGATCTTTTTCTTTTCCGCATAGACCATATTATGCACAGCGAAAATATAAAAGCCTATCGGACAAAAAGAGATAAAGTGAAATATTCGGATCATTATCCGCTCAGGACTTTCTTGAAAATGGAATAAGTGATGTCAGTAAATCAGCGAATCAGCAAAATGTACAAGATAAGCAAACAGTTTTCCTTTTCGGCGGCACATTCCCTTTTTGGATTGCCCGACAATCACCCTTGTAGTCGTCTGCATGGACATAATTATGTGGTGACCGTCCATCTCCGGTCGAAAGAACTAAATGAACAGGGATTCGTCCGTGATTATACTGAATTAAAGATCGTGAAGGAGTATATCGATGCCCAATTAGACCACCGGAATTTGAATGAGATCCTCTCACCCCTTAATTCCTCTGCCGAGAATCTGGCGAAGAAATTATACGACCTGTTCAAACCTCAGCTACCGGAACTCTACGCCGTAGAAATAAGCGAGACACCGAAAACATCAGCCATCTATGAACCTGAATGTACATGAAATATTCTACTCGCTCCAAGGTGAAGGTGAACGATCGGGAGAACCATCCATCTTTATCCGGTTGGCGAAATGCAACCTGAGTTGCAGTTTCTGCGATACCGATTACGAAAGAGGAGTGAAGATGACTTTGGAAGAGGTGCTGCAAGAGGTTCAATCCTATGGTTGCAAATGGATTGTCTGGACCGGTGGCGAGCCGACGCTTCAACTCAATGAGGCTGTGGTGGATCTCTTTAAAGAGAAAGGATACCTACAAGCCATAGAGACCAATGGCACAAGGAGGGTACCTCTGGGAATCGACTACATCGCCTGCAGCCCGAAGCAGCAATTCGAAAAAGTGAGGGAGCTGATCCCGGAAGTGGACGAGTTACGCTTCCCGATCCAAAAGGGAGATCCCTTGCCGGAGATCTCCATCCTCCCCAAAGCAAGACATCATTTTTTAAGTCCCATTTTCAACGATCAGGAGATCATTCGGGAAAATATCGACTATTGCGTCTCCCTCGTGAAAGAGAATCCAGAATGGGCGCTCAGCCTGCAAATACATAAACTCATTGGAATCCGCTGATATGAACAGATTTCAGATAACCATACTGGGTTGCGGTTCAGCCATACCCACCACAATGCACAATCCCCCTTCTCAACTGGTGGATCTGAATGAGAAACTGTTCATGATCGATTGTGGGGAGGGGACACAGATCCAGATGAGGAAATTCAAAGCCCGGATGGGCAAGCTCCATAGCCTCTTTATCTCCCACCTGCATGGCGATCATATCTTCGGATTACCGGGATTACTCTCCACCCTCAGTATGCTGGGACGAACTGCCGATCTGAATATATATGCACATAAAGAGATCAGCCTCATGATTAAGCCGTTTCTCATCTATATGGGAAATCATATGTCGTTCAAGATAAACCTTATCCCTTTGAATCCGGAGAGAGAGGAGTTGATCTTTGAAAACAGGTCGATAAGGATATTCTCTTTCCCGCTGAAACACCGGATTGCAACAAACGGTTTTCTTTTTGAAGAGAAAGAGTCGGCAAGACATATCATTCGGGAGATGATCGATTTTTATAAAATTCCCCTGACAGAGATCCCGAATATTAAAGAGGGAGCCGATTTTATTACTGAAGAGGGAATTGTCATCCCCCACAACAGGCTCACCTCGGCGGCCTCCCCCTCCCGTAGATACGCCTACTGTTCCGATACAGCCTACGCACCTGAAATCATCCCTTTCATAAGGAATGTGGAGCTGTTGTATCACGAAGCCACTTTTGCAGAGAGCGAACTGGAGCGTGCCGGCGAAACTTATCATTCCACAGCCCGTCAGGCGGCGGAGATCGCCAAAGCGGCGGAGGTAAAACAATTGGTGATCGGCCATTATTCTTCCCGCTATAATGAACTGGGACTCCTTCTGAAGGAGGCGATCGCTGTTTTTCCAAATACAGAACTTGCTTCCGAAGGTAAGGTATTTGACTTGTAATAGCTTATATCGCCAAAAGGAAAATCTTGATAGCCGGATTTGAACAATGTACCGACATCTTTTTCTGAATTGATCCGCAGGAAATCCAAAGAGATTTCTTTTTACAGATATCTCAAAATTAGAAGAAGTTTGCTGTTTTTTCTCTATTTTTGTAACCTGCGGTTCTGAACACTTTAAAAAGTTGACTCATCAATAGCACGACGATTGATATTGAGAAACAAGGTATGATGAAAAGATGTTTATTCCTCCTTTTGATGGTGACCCTCTCCCGGGTAATGGGATTTTCCATGCCGCACGGAGAGAATCCCGACCACTTCATCGTGGAGGAATGGGCGGAAAGCCGGAAAGATCCACCACATTCGACGGATGAACCACAAGATACTGCAAGAGTTCAACAACAAGAAGCACTTCAGAATAATAGAGGGAAAGAGAATCAGCAAGAGCTGATCAATAAAGAAGAGCCGCAAGATAAAACGAAGATCAAAATGATACACAATCTGCTTGTCATTGAAAATCTTCCTGAAGATGGCGTACTCGAGATATACAATATCATGGGAGCGAAAGTATATAACCGACGCATAAAAGCGGGCACCAATCAATATCCTTTATCCCTGCAAAAAGGCTATTACATCATAAAAATTGGTAAACTTACCCGGAAGATTGCTATCAAATAATTTTTTACTATCGTTAAATTTCATCATTTTGCTATATTTAGATGCTTTTTACTATCTTTGTGGTTGAGATATCGTACATGTCTGTTTTAGGTTTTGTCTTTTACGTTTAAAAAATATATAATCATATGAAAATCGCTATTGTAGGTACCAGCGGAGCTGTAGGTCAGGAATTACTCCGCGTACTGGAGGGAAGAAATTTCCCTTTGGACGAACTCCTTCTATTCGGTTCATCGAGAAGTGCCGGCACATCATATACTTTCAGAGGCAAACAGATCGAAGTAAAAGAACTGCAACACAACGACGATTTCAAAGGTGTGGATATTGCATTCGTATCCGCCGGTGGGGCCACTTCGATTGAATTTGCCGAAACGATCACCAAACATGGTACTATCATGATCGATAACTCCAGCGCATTCCGGATGGATGAGGATGTACCTTTGGTGGTGCCGGAAGTGAATGGGGAAGATGCACTGAAGTGCCCCCGCCGCATTATCGCCAACCCCAACTGCACCACCACGCAATTGGTGGTAACACTGAAGGCTATTGAAGAGTGCTCACATATCAAAAGAGTGCATGTGGCCACTTACCAAGCCGCATCAGGAGCTGGAGCCGCCGCCATGCAGGAATTGGAAGAGCAATATAAGCAATTGACAAACGGTGAAAAACCGACCGTCTCCAAATTCGCCTATCAACTTGCATATAACCTGATTCCCCAGGTAGATGCCTTTACCGATAATGGATATACCAAAGAGGAGCTGAAGATGTATAATGAGACCCGCAAGATCATGCACACCGATATAGAGGTCAGTGCGACCTGTGTACGGGTACCGGTAATGCGCGCCCACTCTGAAGTTATCTGGGTAGAGACCGAACGTCCCATCTCCGTGGAAGAGGCACGCGAAGCATTCACCAATGCTAAAGGAATTGAATTGATCGACAATCCGACCAACAAAGAATATCCTATGCCGCTTGGGCTGTCAGGAACCGATCCTGTCTATGTGGGCCGTATCCGAAAAGATATTGCCAATGAGAACGGATTGACGTTCTGGAGTGTCTCCGATCAGATCCGGAAGGGAGCAGCTCTGAACGCCGTTCAGATTGCAGAATACCTGATCGGTCAACAATAATCCGGATTCTATCTCCTTTTTTTAATTGTGTGCGTGCGGTCCGCTTTCCGCATGATGAGGCTCGTGTTCGAGATGATCATGCTCCAAAAGTACGCGATGAGGTAAAGACCCATGACCCAATATCTCTATGGGGCACGACTCATATGCATTCGACAGCCACTCTTGGGAGATATCGCTACCGGGATGGTAATGCAAGCCCTGATTCACACAGGCAATATTTTTCACAAGCGAGATGATCGTCCCCACATCATGCGACACCAGCATGACGGCGATCTCCTTGTTGATATCGCCCAACAATTTATAGAAATTGGTCTCGAAAAGCTTGTCCACATAAGTACTCGGCTCATCCAGGATAATCAGTTTCGGATTGTCCACGATAGCCCTTCCGAGCAATACCCGCTGCAACTGCCCCCCCGAAAGTTCTCCAATTGCACGCCGCAGCAACTCCTCTATGCCAAGCCGCTCTGCCACCTCTTTCACTTTTTTTCTCTCTTCGGATCTATATCTCCTAAAAATATTTGATCCGGGGGTTAATCCCGACAGGATCACTTCCGACACGGAGATCGGAAATTTTTTATCAATTTGGTTGATTTGGGGTAGATAACCAATATTAAGCGACGCCGCTTTTTCGCCTTTGTCAAAGAAGGTGATAGAGCCCGATTGTGGTTTTATCAATCCCAGAATGGCCCTCAAAAGGGTGGTCTTCCCCCCTCCATTAGGCCCGATAATACCGAGGAAATCGTCCTGATAGATACTCAGATTGATATCTCTCAATACATTCGGCTTGTTTTCATAACCGACGGTCAGATCTTTGATCTCGATCAGCTTATTCATTCTTCACAAAGGTGTCAAAAATTTATTTTTATACAAGGTTTCAAAAAATCATTTTTTTTCACGGGCTAAAATAGTGGCAATCCGCAACAGCTCTTCATCCCACTCATAGCTGAGCGGATTGATCTCAAATACCTCCGCTCCAATCTCCTTTGCAATTACTTCTGCATTCTTCGTATCAAACCCCTGTTCGATGAAAATAGTATGGATCTTCTCTTTCCGGGCGACATCCACAAGCTCCTTAAGCTGCGCGGGAGAAGGGCTTTTTCCTTCAAACTCTATGCTCAACTGATGCAACTCATAATCACGGGCAAAATAGCTCAAAGCGGGATGGTAGATAATAAACGATTTAGAAGGGCTATCTTTCAATATATCCCGGATCTGATCATCTGTCTGTCTTATTTTCTCAAGCAGCACTTCAAAACCATCCAGGAACTTCTCTTCATTATCGGGATCTATCTCTACAAGTTCGTTCAACATATTCCGGGCGAATGCCACAACTGCTCTTGGAGAAGACCACACATGCGGATCTATGCCACTATGAGCATGGTCTTGGTGGTGCGATTCACCGTGATCATGGTGATGATCCGGGTCGGCACAATCGCCATGATCGTGGTCGTGTCCTTCCATCCGGTCAATTCCTTCCGAGCAGTTCACGATCTCCACATTCGGATTATTTTCCGCCAACCGTTTACTCCAGGCATTCTCAAAACCAAGGTCGCCCACCATAAAATAGATGTCGCTCTTCGCCATGTCGACCATCAACGAAGGTGCCGGCTCATAGCTCTCCGGGCTCGAACCGGGAGGTACAAGCGTATTGATGGTAAAAGCGTCACCCACGATCTGATCGAGGAAATACCGCTGCGGCTCAATGGTGACTGTCAATATCTTCTTCCCCTCCACACTCTCTTTCGTGCCGGAGCCACAAGCAATTGCCAATGCCGACAGCAAGATGATATAAATATATTTCTGCATGTGATAATTTTATAGCACAAAAGTACAGGAAATTTTTCTATTTTTGTTTCTGATTGAAAGTGATTATACCCTTACTCATTCCGAATTAACGGCAACTCCACTCTGGATTGAGAGTGATTAAATATATTCAAGAACAGACAAAAAGAGGATGCAACGTATTATAGAAATAACAGAAGATGGATCTCATACACTCTATCTCCCTGAACTGGATGAGCACTACCACTCCACACACGGCGCTATCCGGGAATCGCTTCATGTTTATCTGGAAGCGGGATTGCATCATTGCCACAAGGAGGAAATCAATCTGTTGGAAATCGGTTTCGGCACGGGATTAAACGCATTCCTCACCCTGCTCGACACCGAAAAATCAGGAAAGATAGTAAGATATACCTCACTTGAACAATACCCGGTATCAATTGCCGATGCGGAGCAATTCAACTATAGCAAATTGTTGGATCCATCGAAAGAGGAGATCTTTATGCAGCTTCACTCTTCCCTGTGGGGAGAGTGGGTGGAGATGACTCCGGCCTTTCACCTGAGAAAGCTGCAAATGGATGCGAGCAATTTAGATAACTTTCAGCCGGAAACACCTTTCGATGTGATCTATTACGACGCTTTTGCCCCGGAAAAACAACCCACCATGTGGAGAGAAGAGATATTCAACCGATTATATACCCTTAGCAATCAGGGGGCAGTGCTCACCACCTATTGTGCGAAAGGAGCCGTAAGACGGATGCTGCAATCGGCCGGCTACCAAGTGACACGCCTCCCCGGCCCTCCCGGAAAACGAGAGATACTGAAAGCGATAAAATAGATTTACTGAAATGAATAGAAAACTAAGGGAACTTACAGAATAGTAATTCACAACATCAATCAAAATTGAAATAATATCAATATTATACTGAATAATATTAATTCATATATCAATATTATTAAATATTTATTTTATCTTTGCATAAAAAACAAAGAATATGCTGCCCTCAAAATGTCCGAGTTGCCAGACGCAACTAAAAGTAAAAAGCCTCCTGTGTGAATCGTGCCATACCGAAGTGTCGGGCCTGTACGATTTACCGTTGTTGGCTCAATTACTACCCAATGAACAGGATTTTATAGTGAAATTTGTAAGATCAAGTGGTAGCCTGAAAGAGATGGCAAAAGAGTTGTCTCTCAGCTATCCCACTGTAAGAAATTTATTAAATGATATCATCTCTAAAATAAACGACTATGAAAAATAAATTCAGATGGAATTTACTCTACAACCCTTTCACCAAAATTGCCGGTTGGCAGGCTTTTGCAGTGGGGATACTGTTTGTTTTGCTCTCCGGCCTGATCGGATCATATACGGGCGTTGCTTTCGATGGTGCTATCGATGCCCATATCACTAAAAACCTAACTATAAAAGAGTCATTCTTATTGCTGGGAATACATATTGTTTCGGTTGTGGTGATCCTGTTTATCACCGGCTTGATCATATCCAAACGATTGCGATTTGTCGATATGTTAGGCACCATGACGCTTGCCAGGGCACCACTCATCCTGTTTGCCATCCTGGGTCTGATTGTAACTCCTGTTTCCGCGGAGGAGATCATGTCCAATCCTATGGCCATCTTACACAATCCCGGCCTGATTATCTTCAGTGTGATCAGTATTCCCATAATGATCTGGTTCATCGCCCTGATGTATAACGGATTTCGGGTGTCGACCGGAGCCAAGGGGGCAAAGTTGATTGTCGGATTTATTGTCGGGCTTATTGCAGCTGAAATAGTGTCCAAGATATTGATTTCTCAACTGTTTTGAATCCCGGGAAAAGCTGCAGGGAGCGATTTCAACTTTCATTCTACATTAATTCAGATAAAGACATATCCCGACAACGCTCCCCACAGATAGCTTCCGGGCCTACAAAGATTGATTGTGAGGAGACAACTACTTGATTGTATCGTAAACAGACAACTATGAACGAAAGAGCACTATGAGTTCACTTTTTATAAAAAATATGGTGTGCAACCGCTGTATCATGGTGGTGCGCCAGGAACTGGAAAAACTGGGATTGGAGATTAAAAACATCAAGCTGGGCGAAGTAACGCTCGGCAGAGAAGCCACATCTAAAGAGAGGGAACAGATAGAATCGGTTTTAGTCCCATTGGGCTTCGAGCTAATCGATGACAAAAAAAGCAGGATCATCGAAAAAATCAAAACCATCATCATCGATCTTGTCCATCATCAGGACAACGATAGCAAGACAAACCTGTCGGAACTGTTGAGCAGTAAGCTGCATCACGATTACAACTATCTCTCCAACCTCTTCTCGGAAGTAGAAGGCACCACCATCGAAAAATATTTCATCGCCCAGAAGATCGAAAAAGTCAAAGAGCTGCTGGTGTACGATGAATTGTCTTTAAGCGAGATAGCTTACCGCCTCAACTATTCAAGCGTCGCCTACCTGAGCAATCAGTTCAAAAAGGTAACCGGACTGACACCCAGCCATTTCAAACAGATCCGGGAGGAGAAAAGAAAACCACTGGATAAGGTGTGATTATATTGGCAACACAGGCAATTTTTGTCTAGCCTATTTCAAAGTAAGTACCAATCTTTAATTAGTTTATACTATATATATTTGTAAGTCATTTGTTAGAGTCATATTTATGTTTTAGAATAATACAAACTAAATTTTAATCAACACTTAATATAACTGAAACGCTTGCACAAATACAACCATTCGCCGCCGATAAACATTTTGGAGTAAGAGAAATCGGGTGGATAGCTGTCAGAAATAAGATTATTCAGAACAGATTGTCCCTTCGTTCACTCTCGGATAGTTCTTTTCGAGAGTAGTTTTTCTTTATTATAATTTAGTTTTAAACTGCATGCAGCAACGAATGCATAACAATACTTTCAGCTGCATGCCAAATACATTGAATGAAATGAGTAACGAAAATAAATCAATTCACGATTTCGATTTTAATTTAATCTGCGAGTTTTTCTCTTCTATGGAACGGCAAGGGCCCGGCAGTCCCGATGTTACAAGGAGCCATTTACAATATCGGATTTGAACGGGGACTGAACGAGTGGCGCAAGTATCTAAAAACTGGAGGATATATTGCCGTTTCTGAAAGTTCGTGGTTTACAGATAAACGCCCTGCTGAAATCAATGACTTCTGGATGAATGCGTATCCCGAAATAGATACAATTCCCAATCAAGTAGCCAAAGTACTCAGGGCTGGATATCTCCCTGTCGCTACATTCATCTTGCCCGAAACTTGTTGGATGGAACATTACTTTGCCCCAAAGACCATAGCCGAAGATATCTTTCTTCATAAATATGCAGGAAATAAAACTGCAGAAGAATTTATGTTCGGGGTCTCCACTACAATCAGTATGATAATACTCGTAAGTAGGACTATCGGAAGGATGATAACCACTTTCGGTTAACCAGATACACATCGTAGCGTTATAACGGTATGGATATGGCATTATGCAGGTGACAACGATGGTATGTCACTTCAGAACTGACATCCAGAAAAATAGCTTGTCCCGCTCCGATTTTCGCCATCAAGTCGTCTCCATTGGCAGGAATTATGGTCGGATCTTTCCTTTTATAATCCTGCAAAAGTTTAATTACTCCCGAATTTTGCTGGATGCCTAATTCACGCAATCCTGCCCACGCTTCGAGTTCGCAATCGCCCCTGCCACCAAGGATAATTCTTCGTATATCTTGTCTTTTATCTCTCTAATATCCATATATATTTTTATTATGATTGCTGATTGCAATTGCAAATATTCAATCGATTAGTTGAATAGCTGCTGAATGCGAGTAAATATTTGCCATTCATTAAAGCAAAATAGAGCTATTTATTAAAGTAAAATATTGCCATTTATTAAAGTTTTGCTATATTTGCAACAAAATGAATGAGATATGATTCAAGAGAAAAAGTACTTGCCACGGATTTGTGATGCCACTCTCAGGAAACAATTAGCATCTTCAGGGGCTATTTTGGTAAAAGGTTGTAAATGGTGTGGCAAGACAATGACTTCGTCGCAAGCATCCAACAGCATTTTATACATGCAGGATCCGGACAAGACTATATCTTACATGAATTTGGCAGATACAAAGCCATCATTATTGCTACAGGGAGAAACACCCCGCCTGATAGATGAATGGCAAATGGCGCCCGTATTATGGGATGCCGTCAGGTTCGAAGTAGACCGAAGACAGAAGGTAGGACAATTCATATTGACGGGGTCTTCTGTTCCAAAAGACGGCATAACGGCTCACACGGGTACAGGTAGGATTGCCCAGATGCTCATGAGGCCCATGAGCCTTTTCGAATCGAAAGAGTCAAATGGCGCAATATCGTTAAAATCATTACTTGAAGGCAATGTAGAGATATCCGCCACCTCTTCCTTGCATATTGAAGATATTGCCTATTCAATTTGTAGAGGCGGATGGCCCGCTTCTATCACTCTTCCTCAAGAGGATGCTTTGGAAGCCTCTATCAACTATGTAGAGGCCATCATCAATGAAGATATTTCCAGGGTTGACGGGATCGACAAAAACCCCGACAGGGTACGTCTACTACTAAGGTCTCTGGCAAGAAATATTGCGACTATGGCGACAAATAAAACCATTATGGATGACATGCAGACCAATGACATATCCATGACTCCACCGACCTTAGATATCTATATAAATGCTTTAAGAAGGATTTTCGTGATCGAGGATCAGCCAGCCTGGCTTCCTGCCATCAGGTCGAGAAGCGCTATAAGAACATCGTCGAAAAGGCATTTTGTGGATCCTTCGATAGCAACAGCCGTTTTGGGTACAAGTCCGGTTGGCATTCTAAAGGATTTCAACACTTTCGGATTTCTATTCGAGTCATTATGCACGCGTGATATGCGGATTTATGCTGAAGCCAATGCGGGAAGCGTGTTCCATTATCGTGATAAAAATAACCTTGAGGCAGACATGATTGTTGCTCTAAGAGATGGTAGATGGGCCGCCATCGAAGTTAAATTAGCAAATAAGCAGATAGAAGAAGCAGCGAAGAACCTATTGAAGTTGAAAGAGAAAGTGAATACCGAGAAAATGGGAGAGCCTTCTTTTTTGATGGTACTTACCGGGGGAGAATATGCATATAGACGTACAGATGGTGTGTTGATTATTCCCATCGGATGCTTGAAAGATTGACTTCTCAAGACTCCTATCCTACTTCAGGATTATCTGGGAACACTAACAGTCTCATGATTAGATAATCAATCTTAACCAAATAACCAAAGAAAATTGTGTGCTACTCTCGAAAAAGATCAATTGAGTGCGACACCTTTAACCGGTACTATATCGAGACGGGATTAGATGACGATCTGAGGATATGGTTACTGAATACCTTTACTGTAAGCAATCTGGTCCACGAAAGCCATTCACTAAAAAATCGCATTCTTCTCGAAGAAGTTCCATCTGGACAACGATTTCTCACTGCTATTATCGAAGCAATGCGAGACGAAGTATGCGTGGACATGAATTATCACCCATTCTGGTTGGACGAAGCCATACAAATGAATGATGTCAAGCCATTATGTCTAAAGATTTTCCGACAGCGCTGGTATCTGATTGCTGAAAACAGCATCTATTCTCCGCAAGAAATACGGAGAATAATTTGCATAATCTCCGCAAATATTGTATTTTTCGCCAAAATTATAGCGTTATGGCAAAGTACATCTATCAACAAGATAATTGGACTGATTTCAAATGGGACGATAAACAAATTTCTGTTCTACTGGCTTCAGTGCGTAATTTACAAGGAAGAATTTTGGGTAGAATGAGTTCCTTGGGCTTTGATTTCCAAACAGAAGCCACGCTCGATACCATCACGC
>JAAYFR010000418.1 GCA_012728155.1 Bacteroidales bacterium
ACCACACGTAGCGGTTAAATAGGTTGGACATGCTTTCTTTATTGCTGTTTCTTTTTTGCATATCAATAAAAATAACACCATGTTGCACCAAACAATGGCACATCTAAAACAAAGTACAAAAAACTGCTCGGTATTGGGCTGCTTTAGACCTTATTGGCAAGTTATAATGCCGGAGAGTGTTTCCCTTTAGCAAAACCGTTGGGATGCCTGGGGCAATTATTCACGGTCAATGCCAGCAAATTATTGAAAGTAAAACCGCAATACTTACACGTGTATTTACTTTTCTCACTGCCCTCGTACAACTTGTGCTTACCTTTACCAAGCCCGTTGGGATGTCGAGGACAATTATTCGAGGACAAACCGATGGCCGATAAAAATTTCCGACCGCAATATTCACAATAAAAATTTGCCATAAGATATCAAATTCAAGTTCTAATCCAACTGCACAAACTCAAAATCGTTTTTGTTGCAACACGCTTTCTGGTAATCAAAACGATACAATCGCAAATAAGCCTCTTTAATCTCTTTTGCTCCATTATAAAAAGGGTCGTTAGTGTGTTGTTGGGTTGTGATCGTGACCGACATCGACGGTGTCAAAACTGTTCCGTTTACTCTCTTAACACGCTTCGGGGTTATTCTAAATACTTTTGCCATAGCTGTTTATCATGAGATTTATTAAATTAAAATCAAAGATATAGAAACTATTTCACATAACATCATAAAAATTAATATAAAATTCAATGTTTGGAGAATCATTTTTTATCAAAAACAGTTGTTTCTTCAATTTCCGTAAAATATTGATACTGAACATGTACTTCTGCCCACAAATTATTGATTCGCAGAATATCCGGAAAACTCCACCCGGTAGCATGATCGTATATATTATGAATTGTAGAATCCACCGTCTTCACAAGCCTCATAGAAATAGGGCGTAACTTTTATTTCTGTCTCTAAATCACGTAAAAAATCATCCTCCTTATCGATACGTTGCTGCAATAACGCGAGAGTTTCAGCGGCTTCCGTTTTCAGCTTTTCAAAACAGTCAATCAGCTTCCGGTTCAGGCAGAAAAAACGCTCTTTGCTTTGCGGCGTCCACTCAAATGATTGATTAAGTTTATATTCTCTCTCCCTCAACGCTGTCTCCACTTTAACCTTGTCTCCTTTCTCGTTTGCCCGAATAGCAATTTCTTCCAATCGTTCGATGGAATAAGCCTCGAACTTGTCGCTCAGCCTTAAATACCTTTCTCGATCTTTCTTTTGCATAGTGACCAATCTGAATTTTCAACAAAAACCTATTCTTTTTGATTTATCACTCCTGTGTAGAGACTCATTCTCACAATAGTCCCGTATTCTTTCTAGGGAGGTTTGGGTACCATTCAAGATAGAGTCAACGGTACACTTACGGGCAATATTTTCTATTTGACCTCCGCTAAAATCATAGGTAACGGCCAACACTTGTCTTTCTTTTTTGGATAATGACGCTAGCATCATGTTCCAAATATTTTCCTTAGCCTCCAGATTGGGTTTATCAAATTCAATCTTGTACAAGAATCTCCGGTCGAATGCCTTATCCAGATTCCGAGTAAGGTTGGTGGTTGCAATCAAGATACCTTCCAAATTCTCTATTTCCTGCAACAGGATATTTTGAATCGTATTCTCTAATTGGTTAATATGGCTGTTTCCTACTTCCCTCCGGCTTCCGATTATCGCGTCCGCCTCATTAAAAAGTAAGATGGGAGCCACCTCTTTGGCATCAACATGGTATCGATAGGTGTCGAAAATCTGTTTGATTCTCTTTTCACTTTCTCCGTACCACATGCTTTTTGTCTCGGAGATATCCACCATCATGATGTCTCGCCCGGTTGAACGAGCCAGCTGATACACGGTTTCAGTCTTCCCTGTTCCGGGAGAACCGTAAAAGAGGCAAGCAAATCCCTTTCTCATTCCGTTCCTTATCAAACTCTCCTGTACTGACTGGAAATTCTCCTTTTGAAGGAGCGATGTAAGTTGCTTTATCTGTAGTTGCTCCCGGTCGTTATAGAAAAGCTGCTTGGTAACGATGTTCTCGTGTTCAATCCATCCTTTTTTAGTTTCAACGGGATGAATTTTCACATCCAACCCCTCGAATAGTTTTTCTTTGGCTTGGGATGATATCCTGAAAAACTCCTTCTCTTTGAATCCATTATCAAAAGAGTGCTCGATAATATCGTGGATTATCAAATCATTATACTCCTCCTCTAAACTGCATCTAACATCTCTGTAAACAAATCTATCTTCGTACAAATCCTCCAACTCATGAAGCCCCACGGAATCATCGTTATGATTTATAAATCGGTGGCAAAAATAGAGGAACAAAGGAAAAACAGTTGGTATATTGCACATCTCCGTGTATTTTTGAAGTTGAATGCAAAAGGGCAAAGAGGGGTTATCTTCAACCAAAGAGAGCAGTTCCACTCGCAACGCATCGCTGGCTATCTCGTTGTTTTCTCTCTCTTCAAACAATCGATTCATGTGTTTAAAAAAAACATTGATATGGAGGTCTCGTGTGTTTTCAGGAACGTAGTTGATGTTTTTTTTCACTGCCTCGATCACCTGCAAAGGTACGCGATAGGTAATCATATTATCTGTTTTTGAACAACGTAGTAACCGACGATTCTCAAGAGCATCAATATCATTCATCAGTCCGATCATTCTAACCTTTTTACATCCCATGAACTTAGAGAGTTCCGAAATATAAATCCGATTGTCGTCGCTATGTTCAATAAAAACAGAAAACAAGACAGCTTGTATTGACGTAAGATTCATTTTTTGGGAAATATACTGGACGCTTTTTTCCACTTTTATAAAAAAATCATCACTCAGTCCGGAATTTTCCACTTGTTTAACAACGCTCTCAATATGCTCAAACAGGGTTTGCGGCATCTTTTCCCTCACTTGACACGTTCTTGCCTCCTCCTTAGATGTAATGTCCAACTGTCTCATCATACTATCTTTTTTTATAAAGATAGCGACCCAGTATGCCAAATAATGGCATAATAGAGAGATATTTATAAAAAGTGCTGCGTTGTGATCTTAGATATTTTAATTCCCCTCGTTATCCAAGCTATCCAATAGTTGCCGGATCTTTTGAATTATTTCTTCTCTCTTTATCGGCTTAGATTCATAGCGGTAGTAATCATCAGACGGATCCTCTTGCCAGATCAAATCATAATCATTAGCAACTGATCGCAATGCTTCTTTTCCTTTCTTCCCCTCATTATTCCCTATTTCACGTTTAAATAGCTGTATTACAAAACTATCTATAATATCAGATGTCTTACTAAATATAACGTCTATTACAATATTTCTGACCTTATCTTCTATAACACAACGGGTATCCGCATATTCCCAAAACCACAACTCCCATTTCTCATTATCCCAAAATTCGTTTTTCTCTAAATCAATATATAAACGATAAGTTTTTATATTAGCGTGAGGGCCACTTATATATGTTCCGTCAATCAGTATCCAGCATTCCTCTTCATAATCCCACTGTATGTTTTTTTTCTTACAAAATTCAAGAAGTCCACGGATTTGGACAAATTCATCAAAATCCTTTTCATTTGGATTACCTCTAATCATTCTTTCCTGCTCCGCATAAATATCATCCCTGCTTTTATATAGTAATTTTTCGAAGAATTCTTTAAACTTCTCTATATTATCGTTAATCAATGTTTTCCAATCCGAGAATTCCCAGCAAAACGAAAAGTTTGTATTTCCTTTAAAAATACGCGGGTATTCCTTAAGATCTCTCGTTAGCAAAGCTCTTCGAGTGACATCCAATTTATCGTAATCTTTTTCACCTTCAAATATAATAGAAAAAATACGACTATATTCCTTGAAATCATCAAACTCGAAACCCTGTGTATCCATAGTTTTCGAATTAATTCCACTCCATTCTAATATTGGCATTATTTCTCCATCCCAAACCTTGTGCGCTTCTTCTTTCCAAAAAGCATCTTCTAATTGCTCCCGATTTTCAACTTCTTTATAAATAGTAAACTTCAAGCGCTCTTCCTCACTTAGCAGGTTTTTCGATATGTTCTCCATTTCTGTGATAGAAGCAATATCATCTGTTGGAAGCCTTTTTATTATCCTGACCGCAAGAGGGAGCATTGTTGCTATGTCACGTCCTACATTCCCACTTCGAGACATATTTTCAAAGAATTGTCTTACTCTTATAATATTTCGCTTATTATCTTGGCCAAAACGTCGTATGTATGCAATGACTGGTAGAATTTTAAACCAATCAATTTGAGAATTCATATTTTCCGGGGCCAACCAATTGTTATCGTTAGGAAAAACGTTGATACCATTGAATGCAAATTTCACATCTTCAAAATAAAGTTGGATTTCCTGATATCTTAATCCATTGATATTTACGAGTCCTCCTTTAGTCAGATTCTCAAAAGTTATTTTATCTTCCGTCCTAAGAAGTAAAACCCAACGGATAAACTCAAGAAATCCCTTGTCAGCTGTATCATTTTTATTTCTATGGTTCCAAAAATATGTTTCCCATTCTTCCCATAGCTCGCTCGCTTTCTCTTGTTCGTCAGTTTTATGATTGTTTACAAATATCGGTTTCAGATTTTCCGTAGGAGTAAGCGGTTCACCGGTTGTATTGATAACAACAAATGTTTCTTCACCTTGCCTTCTATTGCCCATATCGTAATACAAAAAATGTAAACGGTCAGTGACGAAATTACCAAAACTAACAAGATCTAAATTTGCTTCTTCATCCAGTCTTTTTTCTATCCGTGTCAAAGCTTCGATTATGCTGATAATGGACGCATCTAAATTATACTCATCAAAGTACCAATCAGCTTTCTTTATATCCTCTATTTTAAAGTCTTCCTTTAAAAAGAATTCACGGACTAAATCTCCAATAAAATATAAAGTACTTTCTCTGATGGCATATTGTAAAGTAGGTTCATTCTCCTCCCCTACCTCTCCAAAATTAGAAATCAAGTATTTTTGAAACCGTCCATTGGTCTTTCTATTTAGAACACCTAATAACAAATAAAGTGTAGTCATCCGCTGTTGTCCGTCACATAATTGGATGTGGGATGATGGCTGTTCATAACCATATAGTAGACCTAACGTAAAATCACTCTCCTGATCGTTATTAAATAGGTCTATAAGACTTGAAACGAAACGTGTTACCAATTCGTGCGCATTGCCATCTTTATCATATGCATGATCTCCCCAACAGTAATCTCGTTGAAGATCGGGTATGACGATCTTAATGCCTCCTGAAAATATTTTGGCTAACGGATATTCTTCTCCAGACGTTAAATATTGATTATTCATGATCCTGTTTATTTGTAGATAAATTGATTTCATAATGTTTTTCAAATTCAGAGATAATCTTTTTCTGGTTTTCTATTATCTCGTCTTTGTCCCATTTATCATTGGCGAATACAGATATGGTGTGAGGTAGATCCCTACTTCTGAATGTTTTTGTCAAATCAAAGAATATCTTTTTTTTCTCTTTAAATGTTTTGTTCCCAAGTTGAGAGTTATTGCTTTTATCCAGCAATACTAAGTTGCCAATGCTATGTTCACTGATATCTTTAGGGCATTCGTCTCTGTCTAACCATTCATCACCACAAGGGCGGCAATCTCCAATTGGTGCATCATTCCCATCTTTATATTCTTTTCCATTTAAATGAAAGACTTTTGACTTGGGATGAATATGCTCCAATGATTGGTTGTCAAAAACAGAGAAATTAATTTTTCTTCCCTTTTTGTCGTTAGCTTCATTGTTTGTTAACACATTCAAATAAAGGAGGTATTTTCGGGCAAAACCATCCCCATCAAAATTGTAGACAAATTTATGACTAAGCGCATCAAGAACCATTTGTGCTTTATCTTCTTTGCTTTCTCCATTTTTTTCTTTGGCATCCTCTTCGTTTTTAACCCGTGGAATTTCGGTAATTTGTTTAAAGGTCGCCCCTATGGCCCGCCACTTTGCACAATTTTTCAGTTTATCAATATTATGTTTATTATCAATGAAGTAGTTGATAATTTTATACTTATCTTCTCCGGAATCTTTAATAGAAATCCCTAACAGGTTATATATGATGGGATTATTATAAATATCCTCGAACGATTTTTGTAAAATACGGATGCCTCTAAAGTGCTTTTTAGTACTCTTCTTGTCGGATAATAAACCGGTCTTGAATGCTTCGAAGCTAAACACTTTCCCATTTTTACATCTACGGTAATAGTATTCTAAAAGCAAACCCATCGGCCTTTTATCCTTAAAGAAATATCTAACATCCAGCCTGTTCCACCAGTAAAGCCATCTATCCCATTCCCGAGCATACCGGCTACGTAACGCATTAATATCCCATTCTATCGTACTATTCCTATCTTCATGACTCGAGGATAAAGAAACTTGACGGAGCATTTCAGCCTTAATAAGTTCTTCAGGAAGCATAATGGCTTTACTTCCATTCATCATCGTAAATGTTTTGATAGCTTTCTCTTTAGGAATATCAATGTATAAAAACTTTATCCTTTCTAAAAGGTATGAGAGCAAATCCTCCTTCTTCTTCGCCTCCCAATTCACTTTAGTGCTTATAATACATAATGTTTTTTTAAAAAAGAATATATCTTGATATTCTTCTTTAGAATTTTCAACACTTAAGCAGAGAAGTTCTTCTTCGTCCTTTCCATTCAGATTATTCAAAAAATTCTCTGATTCTTTTCTTATATCATATTTAATTTTGATGTGCTTATATCCCATATAATGCAAGAAGAGATAAAAGAAAACTGTACGCTGTTGACCGTCAATCAGCTCAATATTCGTGTCCGACTCTGATACTGTAACTCCTTGAAGAAAGATGTCCGTCTGCTTCGAAAATCCATCTATTTTTGTATCGAGGATAAATTCTACTGAGTTTTTGTCTTTGTCTGACTTATTTGATTTACCCCAAATATACCCTCTTTGATAATTGGGGATGACAAATGTTTTACCCTTGTCAAGATACTCCTTTAATGAGATTAATTTATTCATTTCCAAATCGATTATAGTAAATTTCATGCAAGATTAATGTGAATTTCAAACAATCTCCAAAGATAGTAAAAAATTCTCTGTTTATTTCACCCCAAAAGTGGTTCTTCGTCAAATTTGGTGCTACTTATCCTGAGTTCGAAAGAACCACTTTTCTTCTTAGCAACTCAAATCCCGCTCTACCGTACATCTCTCTTTTCTTATTTTTCAATCTGTTTACATGGCCCTCTACAACTCCATTACTCCAAGGGTATTTAATGGCGTTTTTTACTGCTTCCAAATCATGATTAATACCATTTATAAAACTTCTAATCTTTTTTATTTCGGTCGACTTATAATTATCAATCCATTGGTCTAATCTGAGTTCATCTTTACTGTTTAAAACCTCTCTAAAAGTGTTGTATGCTTCTCTCAT
>JAAYFR010000045.1 GCA_012728155.1 Bacteroidales bacterium
CACACCACTTCCGGGTTGAATATCTTCGGGATAGCAGATCAGGTTGGGGTGACAATCTCCTATTGGCTTAAATCCTACTCCCGGTTGATTACCTCTGAAGATTCCCAAGAAATCGTGATTCACTTCACCCACTTCGATTTCTCCCTCGAACGGTGCATCCAACGGTTCCTGATATTCCACAATCAACTCATCGCCTCCGATAGGCTGTACAGGAAGCATATTGATCTCTGTATTATTTTTTTCCGTATAGGAGCCTAAGATCTCCGATTGGTCGGAGTTATAAACGAACAGCTGTGCTCCCGGTGGCAGCCTGAATTTCGAGAAAAGAATGTTCAGCGAGTAGGCTTCTTTAGAGCGGATCCCCACACGCCATACCTTCATATTGCCCGCAATGAAACTGATTCCGGAGTTATCGGGACGAAGAAATGGATAAAATTTATGAGCAAATTCTAAACTTTTGAAATTTGCCTGATCCTGCTGGGATTGTCGTAATGCTGCCTGGGTATTAAACGAAGGCATCTCCACAAAAAGGTCTATGGCAGGTGTGACACTCCTTGCTCCCATTCCGGCATGAAGCGGAAGGGGTTTACCCCCATGGCTGATTTGTCCCGAAACCGTATGGAAGAGGAAACAGAGGATAAACAGAAGAGCACTCTTCAGGATAGGCCGGAAAGAGTTGGGAATACTTCTCATGAATTTGAATCAATTTCAACGTTTTCGTCTGGCTGAATGAACATCGGCAGGTTCGTTTGCATTATGCCAAAACGGGAAAACAACTATATAATGAAAATAATTGCAAATGTAAGATTTTTTTTAAGGAGTAGACCCAATTATACATCAATTATTTACTATGTCTCCTTTTTTCGGAAAAGAATTCCCCCTCTCCCATTTTCTTTCGTGGTAATACGAGGTTGTGCACCCGAACCGGGAATGAAGTCGTGACGATACATATTAAAGAAAAGCAGTAGTAGAGAGATCAATAACGGTCCGAAAATAATTCCCCAGAATCCGAACATCGCAAGGCCCATGATTACGCCAAAAAAGGTAATCAGCGGATGAATATTTGCCAATTTTTTCTGCAGTACAAACCGAAGGATGGCGTCCGATCCTCCGATGATAACCAATCCATAAGACAGCAGCAATATCCCTCTCACGATATCACCCTGCAGTAGTGCCGAGATACCGATCGGCACCCATACCAATCCGGTGCCTACCACAGGGATGATGGTGGTGCAAGCCACCAATACGGCATATACGAGGGGATTGTTAACGCCAAAGAAGAGATAACCCACATAGGCCAGTATTCCCTGTGTGATGGCAACCACCGGAATGCCGATGGCATTTGCCTGGATAATAGATTTTGTCTCTTGGCGAAGGATTTGTTTGTTCTCCTGGCTGAAGGGGAGCATCTCGATAGTGGCTTTTTCCAGTGATTGATAGCTTACCAGCATAAAGTAAAGCAAGAAGATAGCAATAATGCTGTTGATAGCCATAGAACTCACTCCTGAGACAAGTGTCTGCATGATGGAGGAGCCGACCCGGGGCACGAAGGAGAGATTTTCCGGGGTAAACAGTCCAATTCCAAAACGCTCTTCAATACTCTCCGAAAATTCTCTTAAGGTTCTTATGATCTGTGCCGGATCGATACTTATTCCGGAGATAGTATCGGCTGCAAGAAAGCCGAATCCGGTAAGAGGGATCAGGATAAACAAGGTTGTGCCCAATACAATGACTGAAGCACTCACCCCTTTTCTCCAGTGATATTTCTCCACCAGTTTCACCATTACCTCTTTCAGGAGAACAAAAAGTGTGACAGCACCGAAAAAGCCCCCCAGATAGGGTTGAAGCTCTTTGAAAATGATCATTGATAAGAGCAGGATCAACCCTAAAAGGATAAAACGATAATATCGGTCCTTTCCGTCTGGCATTATGCGTCGCCTCCAAACTCCATTAAATAGGCTTTGATAAATTCATCCAAATCGCCGTCCATGACACCTGTGACATCTGATGTCTGATAGTTGGTGCGATGGTCTTTTACACGACGGTCGTCGAATACATAACTGCGGATCTGGGATCCCCACTCAATCTTCTTTTTACCCGCCTCGATAGCCGCTTGTGCTGTACGGCGTTTCTCAAGCTCTATCTCGTAGAGTTGTGATTTGAGTAACCGCAGGGCATTTTCACGATTGCCCATTTGCGAACGGCTTTCGGTATTTTCAATCACTATTTCCTGCTCTTCACCGGTGTCGGGATCCTTGTATTGGTAGTGCAGACGTACACCTGTCTCCACCTTGTTTACATTTTGTCCTCCGGCTCCCGACGAACGGAAGGTGTCCCAACTCAGGTTGGCGGGGTTCACCTCTATCTCGATGGAGTCGTCGACCAACGGTACCACGAATACCGAAGCAAATGAGGTCATCCGTTTCCCCTGTGCGTTAAACGGGGATACCCGCACCAGCCTGTGTACACCG
This sequence comes from Bacteroidales bacterium, assembly GCA_012728155.1. GTDB lineage: Bacteria > Bacteroidota > Bacteroidia > Bacteroidales > Dysgonomonadaceae > Proteiniphilum. Next base: position 2,472 of record JAAYFR010000045.1, read on the forward strand.
TTTTCACTTTTCAGGAAACCGTAAGCTAGGTTGCCCTCCACTTGCAGAGTGGCTGTCTTGATGCCGGCATCATCGCCATCCTGCCAGTTGGTGACTGTGATTTTGTAGTTTTTGCTCTCGCACCAACGCTGATACATCCGAAAAAGCATCGATGCCCAGTCCTGGCTCTCGGTACCACCCGCACCGGCATTGATCTTTAGTACCGCCCCCAATTGATCTTCTTCGCGACGCAGCATGTTCTTTAACTCCAGCTCTTCTATCAACAGAAGTGCATGGCTGTAATTGGTATCTACCTCCGTTTCCGACACAATCCCTTCTTTGGCAAAATCGAATGCCAGCTGCAACTCATCGGTTGCCGATTTCACCTCCTGATAAGAGCTGATCCAGTATTTTAATTCACGCACCAACTTCATCTGTTGTTCAGCCAGTTTGGCATCGTTCCAGAAATCGGGTGACTGCGTACGTAATTCTTCCTCTTCTAATTGGATATGCTTTGCATCGATGTCAAAGATACCCCCTCAGCGCAGACTCGCGCTCCAACACATCTTTAAGTTGGTCTATCGTTATCATATTATATTGGTTATAGTTGTTTTCGTTCGGCTCCTACTTGTTTGAGCTGACGAAAGGGTGAATAATTATGAGTGACAAAAATAGACAAAAGTTACTGAAATTCCACTATTATAGTCACCCTTACGCACCATTTTTTTCTGTCGGATCTTCATTTGTGGTTTTTTTGTTATTAGGGGTAGTTGTAATTCTCTTTAGCATACTCTATAGTGTTGAGTAAGGGATTTCAGTTAAGGGAAAGAGTTGTAGATGAGCTCTCTGCTTATGGATGGGGAGAATGAGTTCACCCAGTTGGTCAATCAGTATAGATCAATAGGGCTTCACCCGGATTGAGTGCCGATTTCAGTTGAGGGTTCCAGCTCTTCAACTGATCTACGGTACAGCCATATTTTCTTGAAATGGAGAAGAGTGTTTCGCCCATTTGTATCTTATGATTTGTAGCCTGGGAGGGGGGTGTGATATTTTCCTCCTCTCTTAAAGCCATATCACTTTTAACCCGGGGAGAGAGGTTGTTTTCTTCTTTTTCCCGATTTGTAGTTGATGCGAGAGGTGCATTTTTCTGTGGATCGGCTTGAACAAGAATAACAACTTCTTTTCCTGGTTGATTTTCCTCCTCTCTGCCGGTCATTCTGATTTCCTCTCTTCCAGAGAGAGTCGCTTCAAAAATAATTGGTTGTGCCACTTCTTTATTTGTTGTGGGAAAATGTCTTGTATCGGTGGATGGCTTACGGCGTGTCACGTAGGATGCATTTTCCTCAAGGACTCTTCCCCCACGTAAATAGCGTGATGCGTAATAAGGTTCGGTAGAGGAAGATATGATTACCCCACGGGTAGTGGAAGAATGAATAAATGTAAATCTTCCGTTGCTAAATGTCTCCGTTACTATTCCCACATGCCCCACATTACCGTTCTTTCTGTTTCCTTCAAAAAAAACAAGATCTCCTTTACGTAGCTCCTCTTTTCTGGAAATAGTGGGGGTTTGTCTCTCTTGCCCGGCAGAACTGGATTCTAATCGGTAGCCGAATTTTCTAAAAACAAAGGAGGTGTAACCTGAACAATCGAATCCGTTAGGCCCTTTTCCCGCATGCCGGTATGGTTTACCAAGGTATTGCTTTCCATATTGAATGATATCGTCCTGTAAAGAGGTGGAGGTTTTACTGCTGGAGAGAGTGCTTTTCCCTGTGCCACAAGAGAGAAGTGTAAAAAATAGGATTGCCAGTGAAACGACTTTTAACCAGCTGTTATTTCCGTATGTCATAGTAAACAGGCTGTATAATAACATATATGGGGAACAAAAATAGGTAAAATAGCTGTGCCAACCGATATTCTTTTTGTTTTTTAACAACAGGAGTGTTGTCGAAAAGGGGGAATAGGGGAAAAAACAGTATCTTTGGTGCTTGCAAAATATTCAATAATGGGGGAATTAAAGAATATCGTTTTTGATTTTGGAGGAGTATTAATTGACTGGAATCCTCTCTATCTTTATCGGAAAGTTTTTCAAACGGAAGAGGAGATGACCTATTTTCTGGAGCATGTGTGTTGTTATGACTGGAATTTATTGCAGGATGGGGGCCGTACTCTGGCTGAGGCCACTCGGATCTTACAGGAGCAGCATCCTGAATACCGTGAAGAAATCGCGTTCTATTACGGTCGATGGGATGAGATGCTGGGTGGAATCATCGCAGAGAATGTGAAACTTATAAAACCTTTAAAAGAGAAATATAGGGTATACGGTCTTACCAACTGGTCGATTGAAACAATCCCAATTGCCATGGAGCGTTACGATTTTTTCAACCATCTTGACGGAATCGTTGTTTCTGGTGAAGAAAAAATCACAAAACCCAATCCACAACTCTACCAGATTCTTTTGGATCGTTATGGCATACAGGCTGCGGAATCGCTTTTTATTGATGATAATTATGCCAATATTGAGACGGCGCAACAGATGGGGTTCCAAACGATCCATTTGACAGATAGAGTGAATCTGGAAGAAACACTGAAAGAGAGGGCGCTTTTAGTCGTTCCATAGATTGGCAGCCAGCTTACTGCAGTTCATGTACTATTTCGTAAAGAAGGGCCGCCGGGATACTCTTTGGAGTACTCCTATCGGGTTATTGTTTTATCTCTTGCTTACGGGTAAACTCGATCGATAACTTGCCCATGGAGGTGTCGGCTCTACCTTTTATCTCTTTTTTCTCTTTCCAGATGACAACTTGTACATTTTCCCCTACATAGAGTGCCGTTGTCAGTTTTCCGTCCACTTCTTTCAATTCCTGGTTTTTTACATTTAGCTGAGGACTTGTAATATCCGCCACACACTTCCCTTTTAGCTGCTTTACTGTTACCTGGTAGTCCTGATAACCATACGGGGCATTGGCCACTTTCACTTTCCACACACCTTCTACTGCTTTGGTCAGATCACTTGCATAGGTGGTTGTGAAGAGGCTTAATAACAGTACTACTGATAAAACTTCAATTCTTTTCATTTTATATCATTTTTCGGTTTAATTGATTGATGAACAGGAGCTGTATAATCTCCAGTGACGTAGAGATATAGAGATATCTTCAACGCAAAAGTAGTAAATTTATTTATGATTCGCCTCTTATAGAAAGAACCGATCATACATTTTAACCATTATTCGGAACCATCAGCCTGTTTTATTATTACCTTTGTCAGTGATAAATGAGTGTGGAGAGATTTGAACTGCTTGCAACCACAGAAAAAAATGCTAAAATCCTTTACTGCATTTCCTTTCTTCATTGCTTCGGTTCGTTTAATTTTTATAAGATTTAAAATGAACTATTTTTTTACCTCCGAATCGGTGTCGGAAGGACACCCCGATAAAGTAGCCGATCAGATATCGGATGCTTTGCTTGACGAGTTCTTGGCATACGACCACAATTCAAAAGTAGCGTGTGAAACACTGGTGACAACCGGACAGGTTGTGCTGGCAGGCGAAGTAAAGTCGAAAACTTATGTAGATGTGGCCGAAGTGGCACGTAAAGTGATTGACGAGATCGGCTATACTAAAAGTGAATATCGTTTTGAAGCGCTCTCGTGCGGCGTCTTTTCCAGTATACACGAACAATCGGATGATATCAACCGTGGTGTGGACCAGAAAACCGATCCTATGGAGCAGGGAGCCGGCGACCAGGGGATGATGTTTGGTTATGCTACGGATGAGACAGAGAATTATATGCCCTTGGCGATCGATTTGAGTCACGTTTTGTTGCTGGAACTGGCCAATATTCGGAAAAATGAACCGGAGCTGATGCCCTACCTTCGCCCCGATGCCAAATCGCAAGTGACGATTGAATACAATGAAGAGGGGGTCCCCCAGCGAATTGATACCATTGTGATCTCTACGCAGCATGATGAATTTGAACTGCCGAAAAATGAATCGAAAGAGGCGGCGCTCGAAGCGGATCAAAGGATGCAGTCTCGTATCATGTCGGATGTCAAGTCAATCCTTATTCCCAGGGTGCGAGCACAGTATGGGAGAAGAAAAGATGTACAGAAACTATTTGAGGGTGACATCACCTATCATGTGAATCCTACAGGGAGATTTGTGATTGGTGGGCCGTATGGTGATACCGGATTGACAGGCCGGAAAATTATTGTGGATACGTACGGCGGAAAAGCTCCGCATGGAGGTGGTGCCTTCTCGGGAAAGGATCCTTCAAAAGTGGATCGTTCTGCAGCCTATGCGGTTCGGCATATCGCCAAGAATATGGTGGCGGCAGGAGTAGCCCGGGAGATGCTGATTCAGGTCTCTTACGCGATCGGTGTGGCTGAGCCGATGAATATTTATGTGGATACCTTTGGAAAGAGTAATGTGGACCTCTCGGATGGTGAGATCGCAAAAAAAATTGGGCAATTGTTTGATTTACGTCCGAAAGCAATTGAGCAACGGTTGAAACTACGTAATCCAATTTACCGTGAGACAGCATCATATGGCCACATGGGGCGTGAACCGAAAGTGGTGGAAAAGGTGTTTGTTTCCCGTTATATGCCCGAACCAGTGAAGGTTGAAGTGGAGTTATTTACCTGGGAAAAATTAGATTATGTGGATATGATTAAAAGAGAGTTTGGCTTGTAGTAGTGTTTGATAAATTGATTGTGAGGGAGTTGAGTGAAGTGGATGATATTTACTCTTTTTTGTAACAAAAAATGGGAAACGGGAACCGGGAAGTTGTAGTATATTGTGCTTCCAGTGCAAAGATCGACCCGCTCTATTTTGATGCTGCGTCGGAATTGGGGAGACTGCTTGCAGAGAATGATTACACTTGTATCAACGGTGCAGGAAAAGATGGCTTGATGGGAGCGCTGAATAATGCTGTGCTGGAGCATGGAGGAAGGGTGCGAGGTGTCATTCCCCAATTCATGGTCGATGCCGGCTGGATGCATACACTCCTGACAGAGACCATCATTACTGAAACGATTCATGAACGCAAAGCTGCTATGGTGAAATCGGCTGATGCGGTAATTGCCCTTCCCGGTGGGATAGGAACATTGGAAGAGTTGTCGGAAATTATTACATGGAGGCAGTTGGGTTTATACCGCAAGCCAATTATCATATTGAATACAAACAATTACTATCAGCCATTATTTTTGTTCTTCGAGAAGATGGTCAGTGAGAAATTTATGAAAGATTCCTATCGGCAGTTATGGCGGGTAGCATCTACACCGGAAGAGGCTGTCGGGCTTATCCGAGCTATCTCTGATTGGAATACCGATTACACCAAATACGATTAATGAAGCTGTCGCACTGAAAAGAATGATACTGCTTTCAGATACTATTTGCGATACCCTCCCTTTCTACTTAAAGGGTGAGGTGGAGCAGACCGTTCCGGAGTCATGGCAGATGAGTTTCGGACAGTATGATTTTTTTCCGACTGACAGCAACCATCTTTTCTTTCATTTTGATGAAGGAACCGCCTTTTCAATGCAATTATTACCGAGTGGCACCATTGGTATTCCACTCCCTTTTTCTCCTTGGATCCACTCTCTTTTTTTTCTTCTCTTCCTTTTTAGCTTTCTTCTCTTTGCTTTTATTTTTCGGTGGGAGGGGACAAATTTACGTGCCAATTTTAAAGCTGCCTTTTCTTTTGGTAAATCGGCTATATCTGTACGTAAGAGCCAAGTGACCAAGGTGGAAGCGTGGGGAGAATTCTACCTTCTCCTCCAGACGATCTTGATTTTCTCCATCCTTATTTTTTCTTGGTTATGGAGCGATGGCTTTTCTCTTTCTACGATGGAAGTACAGATAATTGGCTTTATTGGAATTTTTTTATTCCTTGCCCTGCTGATCTATTTGAAGATTGCAGGGTATCAATTGATCGGCACCTTCTTTTTGCAAAACGAGATGAAAAGCTGGTCTACTTACTATTCCCGAATGATGGAAATTCTTGGTGTTTTGATCTTTCTTCCCGTCCTCTTTTATGTTTATTTAGTTGAAACTCGAACTATTAAGCTGATTCTGCTGGTTGTTCTCTTTTTTATCAGTCGAATGATCATCTACATTAAGTTATTAAATATTTTTGTTAAAAATAAGATCAACCCTTTCTATTTTTTTGTCTATCTTTGTGGCACTGAAATTGCTCCATACATACTATTGTATAAAGGAGTACTTTTAGCTATAACTATTGCTGGAGATAATATTATATGAATATGCGAAGAGTTAAGAAAATTCTTATATCACAACCCAAGCCAAGTACTGAAAAATCGCCTTATTACGAGATAGCGGAAAAATTCAATCTCGACATGCATTTCTATCCCTTGATCAAAGTAGAAAGAGTCTCAATGAAGGAGTTCCGCCAACAGAGAATCAATATACTTGATTTTACGGCGGTCATTTTCACAGCGAGAACAGCGATTGATAAGTTCTTCTCGATTTGTGAGGAGATGAAGATTGTAATTCCTGAAACGATGAAATATTTTTGTGTTTCGGAAACTGTGGCACTTTATCTGCAGAAGTATATTGTTTATAGAAAACGAAAGATTTTTTTTAGTCAGACCGGTAGGATTGATGGACTCAATAATGCTCTTACCAAGCATGGGAAAGAAAAGTTTCTTTTTCCTGTACCGGAAGAGCATAACGATGAAGTGATCAATTTTCTTGATCAGAAGAAGATAAACTACACCAAAAGCGTAATGTACAGGACGGTAAGTAATGAGTTCGACGAAGATGAGAAATTCGACTACGACATGATCGTTTTCTTTAGCCCGTTGGGAGTGCAATCGTTATTGAAGATTTTCCCCGATTTTACACAGGGAGACAGGGTGATAGGATGTTTTGGAAATGCTACTGCAAAAGCTGTGGTAGAGGCGGGGATGAGGCTCGATTGCGAAGCCCCTCAACCCGATTGTCCATCCATGACTGCTGCGTTAGAATCTTTCTTGAAAGAAAACCATAAATAATGGGTTTGATTTTTTTAGAATCAGTAATAATTGAATCCAAAAACAATTATCTTTGTTGATCTAATTGCTTTCAGAGGATCGCATATATGGAACGCTTCAGTTTTTCGAAGAGAGAGCGGGTGACAGGAGAAAAAAGAATTGAAACCCTTTTTGCAAACGGCTGCTCTTTTATGTCGTACCCCTTTCGGGTAGTATATCTGGAAACGATGCGAAGTGGAACGATGCCGCTGTCGATATTGATATCCGTTCCAAAAAAGAGGATTAAATCGGCTGTCGACCGTAACCGGATGAAGCGACTTACGAGGGAGGCCTACCGACTCAATAGGCATCAATTTCTCGCTAAGGGGTTGAGCGAGGAGAAACAGCTTGACGTGGCATTCATTTGTGTGGCAGAAAAATTGTGTGGTTATGCTGCGGTAGAGAAGGGAATAGGGAAAGCTTTGAGAGAGTTAAATCATCGGATTGAAGAGAGAAAAAGTGCTGAAAATAATTAAAAATGTACTTACGTGGATACTTCTATTGCCGGTCTATTTTTATCGGGCTGTTATTTCTCCGCTCTTACCACCCAGTTGTCGCTATACACCATCCTGTTCACGATATACGATAGAGGCACTTAAAAAACATGGACTCTTCAAAGGCGCCTATCTCTCTGCCAAGCGTATTCTTAGTTGTAATCCTTGGGGAGGATCCGGATATGATCCTGTGCCCGATCCCAAGCCGAAGAGGCGAAAACAGAAAGTAGAGCTCAGTTAAAATATGGAATTTTACGACGTACATACCCATCAGATTTTTACTGAGGATAGCGATGATCCTTATCACTCGTGTATCTTCGATGTATACCCCCTTGAGTTTGAAGTAGCCAAAGAATCTTATTCGCGTCATGCCTTTTCTTGTGGAATCCATCCCTGGTATAGTGAAGAGAGTGACAATCAGATGGCGTATCTCTCCGAAATCGCATCTAATCCCAGTATTGTCGCTATTGGCGAGACAGGCCTTGATAGATTAAAAGGGCCTTCATTCGACCTGCAAATACCTGTTTTCAAAAAACATATCGAGCTCTCTGAGAAATTATCAAAACCGGTAATTATTCATTGCGTAAAAGCGTGGGAGGAGTTGATAC
>JAAYFR010000046.1 GCA_012728155.1 Bacteroidales bacterium
GGGAGTCAAGTTGTAGCGCTTCCCCATTCAAACTATCCGTTTCGTTCATCAAACTATCCGTTTCGATCACCAAACTACCCGTTTCAGAGTGTGCCGACTGCTTATCACCAAAAAATATATTATATAATTGAATCGGTGGAATCACACCGGAAGAATCCTGCAGATGTACAAACGCACTTATTTGTATGATGGTATCTCCGGGAATATACTTAGATCCGGAGAGCTCGTACGTCCTATTTTTCTCAATTCTCTGAAACTGGTAGAGGGTAGTGTCAGAGTAAACCATTGTGAGCAATGATGTGAAGGGCAAAGAAAAACGGGGTGGAATTCCCAATACGGAAAATGAAAAGAGAAAATCGTCTCCCGTCACTTTGGTCGAAATCTCTGTAGAATCGAGAAGAAACCGCACTCCTCTTTTCGTATCCGGCATCGAAAAGTGATAATAAGGAGGCAGATAAGAGGGCGGCAACAGTGTGAAATCTATTTCTCTTTGGTTCTGTTGGGCCATCCTCACCTCTATCTCTTGCCGTGTCCGCTGCAGGCGGGCCTTTACCGAATCGTTCATCTTCAGATAGAGATCAATCCTGTCGGAATACCACGACAAAGAGGTATCCCAGTGTGCTTGCGTAGTTTTATGTGCTTTAAATACCCTATTGATATATGCCTCTTTCTGTTCAAGGGTATTGAAATTCTGATAGTCGTTCTCGATGGTTGCTTCGGCGATATAGACGTCGTACATCAACCGCTCCATCTGTTTCCGGTTCAGAACCTCTTTGGGACGGTTCTGACAGGAATGGGCCAGTCCGCCTAATAAGATAAACAGCAACAAATATGCAACGCTCTTTCTACTCTTCACTTCCAGTTTGCTGATCTTGTTTTTCTTTCTCCAATTTTTCACGCTCACTCTTCGAGAGCAATGAATAGGACAATGTTCTTCTATAAAAGAGCAATATCAGGATAACCCCGACAGTAATCGCCGAGTCGGCAATATTAAAGATGAACCTGAAGAAAAGGAACTCCTTTCCCCCCAGAAAGGGTATCCAGTCGGGATAGCTACCGCTGATGAGCGGAAAGTAAAGCATATCTACTACCCTACCGTGGAGCAAGGATGCATATCCTTCCCCCCATGGAACAAAGGAGGCCACATGTCCTTGGAAGCTTTCCTCGAAGATTACACCATAAAAAACACTATCTATGATATTTCCCGCCGCTCCAGCCAGAATCAGTGCCATACAGGCAATAAAACCGCTTTTATAATTCTGTTTTATCAGCCGCGAGAGATAAATAGCTATAAAGATGACAGCAATGATACGGAAAAGCGAGAGAAACAATTTCCCTCCCGCCTCAATACCGAATGCCATGCCATTATTTTCCACAAAATAGATCTGAAACCAACTGAACACATCAATAGAATCTTTCAAACCCATATGTGTTTTTACCCATATCTTAGAGAGTTGATCGATAAGGAGCACCGCTACAACAACGGCAATGGCGATCCACCTATTCCGAATTCTATTCTTCATACAGTTCTCTTAATTTTATGGGCATAGAAATCCCGAAAGAGAGATTTTCCCTTTCCCCAACTCTTGCAAACAGCAGCTTCATCTTCATCGGAGAAGTGATTATTTCTTCTTTTGAGATTTTGCCTCGATACTTAAGGTGGCGTGAGGCACCGCACGAAGACGTTCTTTCGGGATCAGCTTACCGGTCTCGCGACAAACTCCATAGGTCCCGTTCTCAATACGTACCATGGCAGCCTGTAGATTCTGGATAAACTTCATCTGGCGTTGTGCCAGTCTTCCTGCCTCCTCCTTAGAGAGGGTGGAGGCACCTTCCTCCAACACTTTATAGGTAGGAGAGGTATCTACCGTATCATTCCCGTCGGCATTGGTGACGGCGGCGCGATAATTTTCATACTCCTGCTTGGCTATCTGCAGTTTTTCATTGATGATAGCACGGAATTCTTCCAATTCCTCGTCTGAATATCTCGTCTTCTCTCTCATAATTGTTCGTCGTTTATTTTTTTGCAAATATAGTGAAAGCTGAGTGAAATGCCAAGCTTGATTGAGCTTTTCCGAAGCGCATCCTATATTCTACAAATATAGTGAAAGCTGAGTGAAATGCCAAGCTTGATTGAGCTTTTCCGAAGCGCATCCTATATTCTACAAATATAGTGAAAAATCAAATCATTCTCTACTGTTTCTTACAATGCTTATGGTGAGTACCTCGTCATCGATCTCTATCTCGTCTTCAAACGCCTCATGCAACACAATAATTTCATCTGCCAGCACTTGATTTTTGACATAGGCAGCATGATGATTGATAGCCTCATCAAAAGTGGGATGGAAAGAAATCCTGACAATAATACGATCGGTAATTTCGAATTCCTTCGCCTTACGCAGATTCTGTATCCTGTTCACCAGCTCTCGGGCGATACCCTCCTCCTTCAGTTCGGTAGTAAGCGTGACATCCAACGCCACCGTCAAACGTCCTTCGTTTGCCACCAGCCATCCCGGAATATCTTCGGAGATGATCTCCACATCATCGAGCATCACCAGCGCTTCCTCTCCTTCAACGGTGAGATTGAATCGCCC
>JAAYFR010000419.1 GCA_012728155.1 Bacteroidales bacterium
AACGGATTGGCCTATATGATTGACAAGATGCAAAAACAGAATCTCTTCGGACATGTAAATCTCGTAAAAGGGGAACGAAGCGAGATGTCGGAACTGGCGAGCAACCTGTTGTAAGGTGGGAAGGTGGAAAAGTAGAAAGGTGGGAAAGTAAAAATCATTATCTTTGTGCTCCAAAACAAAGATCAATAGAACAATGCAAAAACCATCCATACCCAAAGGAACCAGAGATTTTTCGCCTGAAGAGACGGCGAAACGGAACTATATTTTCGATACGATCAAAGAGGTGTACCGTCTCTACGGATTCCGCCAGATTGAAACCCCGGCGATGGAGAACCTCTCCACGCTGATGGGAAAATATGGTGAAGAGGGCGACAAACTGCTGTTCAAGATACTCAACTCCGGTCATTTCTTAGGGGATATGAGTGTGGAGGATATCCATGAAGGGAATTCTGTGAAGACCGCCAATAAGATCTCCGAGAAAGGGCTTCGCTACGATCTTACCGTTCCTTTTGCCCGATACGTGGTGATGCACCGCAATGAGATCACCTTCCCCTTCAAACGCTACCAGATACAACCGGTTTGGCGTGCCGACCGCCCACAAAAGGGGCGTTATCGCGAGTTTTTCCAGTGTGATGCCGATATCGTGGGATCTGACTCACTGCTCAACGAAGTGGAGCTACTCCAGATCATCGACGAAGTCTTCACACGGTTCGACATCCATGTTTCTATGAAGTTAAACAATCGGAAAATTCTTTCTGGGATTGCTGAAATCATCGGCGAAGCCGATAAGATCACCGATATCACCGTCGCCATCGACAAATTAGACAAGATCGGTACGGAGAAGGTAAATGAAGAGCTGCTATCGAAAGGAATATCCCGGGAGGCGATAGAAAAGCTGCAGCCCATTTTGCTGTTAAGCGGTACTACACGGGAAAAATTGACCCGGCTGAAAGTGGTACTTGCTTCCTCCCCTCTCGGGTTAAAAGGTGTGGAAGAGATTGAATATATCTTCGACAAGACCAGCCTGCTTTCATTAAAAAACGAGCTGACACTCGACCTGACGCTGGCACGGGGACTCAACTACTACACCGGCGCCATCATCGAGGTGAAGGCGCTCGATGTGGAAATCGGAAGCATTACCGGTGGTGGCAGGTACGATAACCTGACCGGTATTTTCGGGTTACCCGGCGTTTCCGGGGTGGGTATCTCATTCGGTGCTGACCGGATTTACGATGTATTAAACCAACTCAATCTTTTCCCGGAAGATTTCACTTACACCACCGACCTGTTGTTTGTCAACTTTGGTGAGGCAGAAGCCACTTATCTCCTCCCGGTAATGCAACAGTTAAGAAGCGCCGGCATCCGTTGTGAACTCTATCCCGATACGGCTAAGATGAAGAAGCAGATGTCGTATGCCGACAGTAACCATATCCCTTTCGTGGCTATCGTAGGTGAGAACGAAATGAAAGAGGGAAAGATCACGCTGAAGAATATGGAGTCAGGAGCACAGAAGCCTGCCACCATTCAAGAGATTGTCAGTGAACTTCTCGATTCATGACTGTGGTTAAAGCGAAGAAAATAACTATTCAATGATCAGTATAGAGAACGTAACCGTCGCGTTTGGCGGTTTCACTTTACTCGACCAGATTTCGTTCGTGTTGAACAGGAGCGAACGGATAGCCCTTGCCGGAAAGAACGGCGCGGGAAAATCGACATTGCTCAAAATTATGGCGGGACTGCAGCAGCCCACCAGTGGCGTTGTCTCCCTACCCAAAGGGGTCTCCATCGGCTACCTGCCGCAGCAGATGAAGTTGAGCGACAGTCGCACTGTGCGTGAAGAGGCTGCACTGGCTTTCGACCATCTCCAGACGATGGAGAAGGAGCTGGAAGCACTGCACACCGAAATGGCAGAGCGTACCGATTACGAATCGGATGACTATCAGTCGATTATTGAACGGGCGACCGATCTGCAGGAGATATTACAGATATCGGGCATTCATAATTTCGAGGCTGAAGTGGAGAAGACACTGATAGGGCTGGGATTCCTACGGAGTGATTTCGACCGTCCCACCCATGAATTCAGTGGCGGCTGGCGTATGCGTATCGAGCTGGCAAAAATCTTGTTGCAAGCACCGGATATACTACTCTTAGACGAGCCGACCAATCACCTCGATATTGAGTCGATCCAATGGCTGGAGAATTTCCTTACTACCCACTCCAACGCAGTGATGCTGGTATCTCACGACCGTGCTTTTCTCGATACCGTAACCAACCGTACGATAGAGATTGTGCTGGGCAACGCCCACGATTACAAGGTAAATTATTCCAAATATCTGGAGTTACGCCAAGAACGTCGGGAGCAACAGCTGAGGGCCTACGAAAATCAACAGAAGCAAATCAAGGATACCGAAGAATTTATCGAGCGGTTCCGTTATAAGCCGACCAAATCTAACCAGGTGCAGTCGCGTATCAAGCAGTTGGAAAAAATAGAACGGATTGAGGTAGATGAGGTCGATAATTCGCGACTCCACCTGAAATTCCCTCCTGCACCACGTTCCGGCTCCTACCCCATCATCATCGAGGATCTGTCGAAAAGCTATGGCGATCATCTTGTCATTAAAGATGTCACCCTTACCATCGAACGAGGTGAAAAAGTGGCGTTTGTCGGGAAGAACGGCGAAGGGAAATCCACTCTCGTAAAATGTATCATGAACGAGATTGAGTATGGCGGGAAACTGGAACTGGGACACAACGTGAAGATCGGTTATTTCGCGCAGAACCAGGCACAACTGCTGAACGAGGAGTTGACGGTATTCGATACTATCGATTATGTGGCAGTAGGCGATGTCCGCACCAAGATACGCGATATCCTGGGTGCCTTTATGTTTGGTGGTGAGGCTTCCGAGAAAAAGGTGAAGGTATTGTCGGGTGGTGAGCGAAGCAGACTGGCAATGATCCGCTTGCTACTGGAGCCGGTCAACCTGCTTATTCTGGATGAGCCGAC
>JAAYFR010000469.1 GCA_012728155.1 Bacteroidales bacterium
CCTTGTTACTCCTTTGCGGTATCCTGCCCGCCCGGGGTAACACGCCCGTCACGGATTCCGCGGCGGTACGGCTTGCCCGCCAGCTTGCCTATTTCCCCCATGAGAAGATACATGTGCAGACCGACAAGCCCCACTACCTCTCGGGGGAGAGGATGTGGCTGCGCGCCCACTTGGTGGACGCGCTCAACCACCGGCCGATGTTCATGAGCCGGTACGTCTACGTGGAGCTGTTCAACCCTTTCGGCGAGCTGGTCAGGCGCGCCCAGATCCGTCCCGACAGCACGGGAGCGTATGCCGGGTATATCGACCTGGACCAAGGACTTCCCGAGGGCGGGTGGCTGGTACCCGGGCAGGTCTGCCGGGTCGGCTTCAAGGCGGTCAACCCTTCCGGGACGGGAGAGGAGATTTCCGGGACGGTCTACAACTCGCGGGAGGAGGAGGTCACGCGGTTCTCCTCCCTCAAGCTGGGAATGGGCTTCTTCGTCTTTATCCCCGCGGAAGGGGAGAGATACCATGCCGTCTGCGCGACAGGGAGAGCCTGAACGCGCTCGACGCGCTGATGCTGACGCAGGGATGGAGAAGGTACGACATACCCGGGGTGCTGAAGGGGAAAATAGAGGAGCCGGAATCCCTCCCGGACCAGTCCCGCATGATAAGCGGCAGGGCGGAGTCGCGCCTGTTCAAAACCATGAGAGGGGGACAGGTCAGCCTCCTTGCCACATTCGACAACCGGACCAGCATGGAAATCACGAACTTGGACAGGAAAGGATCGAGAGGATAAGGCCGCCGGGGTACCAGCAGCCCGCGGAATTCTACTCCCCGAAGTACGATACCCGGGAGGAGTTTGAGTCGCCTACCCCCGCCCTGAGCCCCACCATCTACTGGAACCCCGGCGTGCAGTTCTCACCCGCGGGGGAGGCCGTGGTGGAGTTCTACTCGGCGGATACCCCCACCACCTACCGGGTAACGGGTGAGGGTGTCACCACATCGGGAAAACTGATACAGTTTACAAGGGAGATAGCCGTGGAAAACCGGATGGCCGCATTTGACGCCGGCAAGAGGGAGGCGGACAGACTTTTGTCCAAAGATAGGGAAATAGAACGTCTCCGGCAACTTCTGGAAGGGGAGAAACGCCGATCGAGGGAGCTCGAGTTGATGATTGAGGAAGCCGAGAAAAAATACAATATCTCCATCAGGGAAAAGGATGACCCCGGGTAAAAATAATACTATTTTCCCGGAAATCAGTTCATTTTCAGATAAAAATCACTATCTTTACAGCCGGAACGGCGGCCAAGGTCGAGTTCGGGTCAAACCATGGCGGCATTAGTTGAAAAGTGAAAACGGAATAGTTTAGCGAATAAAACGGTAACCGGATAAAATAACGGGATCATGAAAAGAATAATAGTCGTCTTTTATTTCAGCCTTGCCCTTATCGCGTGCCTCCCCGCGCAATCTGCCACAGAAAGTGATTGCGGCAGGAATATTGAGGAGATTCTCAAGCTGCTTAAGTTTAAAAATAGATATGAATCCATCCAATACATCTATAAACATAAGCATACTGTTTTTAGTCAGAATGAGTCTTTCCAAAAAGAAGGTTTCTTAAATAGTTTTTTTCAGTCGGTCAAGGGTGTCCCTTATTCCAGTCCACGCGCCCAATCAGCACCCACAATATCATCCGGCGTAATGGTGAAAGTGAAATCTATGTCGGAAGAAGAAATGGAGAAGTATCTTGAACGGCTCAATTATACGCCTGTGGATGCCGAAAGGGATTACAAGGAGTTCATTCTCACCATCCGGCTCAATAAGGAGAGACATCTGGCGTGTATTGACGCTGAACTGGAAAAAGGAAAGCAATCGGAGTTTGCCCAAAAATCTGTGCATTACGATTTTAAGGCCCCACTATCGTCATTATTCCTTTCAAGGATATCGCAATTGGATTTCTTAGACGTTGTCAAAGGGTTTATTCTTGAAGGTGACAATGTGTTGCTGCCTGACTTTTCGAGCGGGACGACTTATCTTAAAAATTCCGAGTTATGAAGAATCCTCGCGTCGTTTTTCTTTTTTTCTGCTGGCTTCCCCTGGCCGTGGCCGCGCAATACAAGGTTGTTGAAAATCCCGATTACCTCTTTAAAAAAACGGGCATAGAAACCATTTCGAGGGTTGAACTCCACGATACGATTACCAAACTCCATGTGCATGTGGCTTTCCTTCCCAATTGGTGGGTAGAATACAGCCCGTTGCGTTTTATACAACCAGCCGGGACCAATCTCAGGTATCACCTGATGGCGCTGGAGAATGCCGAAATGGGCAAGCAGCTCAGGACTCCCTCCGGGATTGCCGACTATGTGTTGCTTTTCCCCCCGCTCGCCACATCTGTAAGGGAGATCCATTTTGGAATCCTGGAAGGCTATAAAGAAGAGATTGACATATTCAATA
>JAAYFR010000420.1 GCA_012728155.1 Bacteroidales bacterium
CGGCACTCCCGACTCTTAAGGTGGCGGTATAGGTGTCGCTTGTCCGCAGGTGGTAGTGTACCCATTGGGTGTCGAGGTCCTTTTCGAACCTGAAAGCTACCAACTTGCCGGCGATCGCTTTGGCAGATACCGTTTCCCCTACGTCCAAGTCCTTGTCAACCGATTGCACTTTGAAGGTATATTCACCGTCGGAGGCCAATAACTCCGGAATGACACATTCGGTCACTCCCGCTTCCAGGACAATCCGCATCTCTTGCCCTCCCTTTGTATAGGTGACAATGACATGGGAGAAATTATCCTCTTCCGGTACTTCCCAGGTGAGTGTAATCTTGTTAGGGCCGGCAGTAGCCTTCAGGTTCTTCACTGCTGGAATGTAGGTGAAGTATTTGCGCGCCTGTCTTACCAGCACATTGATGCTCTCCTTGCCATCTGAAATTTCAACCACTGCTATACGGCTTTTAATCAGCACGTTCTCTTCCACTTTGAAGGTGATCGTCTTGCCGGTGGCAGTGGCGGCGCACCATTCGCTGTTCTCGGATACCACAGTCGCCGTCAGACTGCCAGCCATATTGGTTGCTTCTACTGAATAATTCCCGGCTTCACTGTCGAAATTGACATGGGTGTCGGATAGGCTGAAATAACTCCCTTCGGTATATTTTATTTCTTCCTCACCACAAGCAAAGGCCAGAAGGCAGATGAGTAATATATACGTTATTTTTTTCATACGATTAAAATTATTTATTTTCAAATGTATCGTATGGAACTCGCAATTAATCATGAACTCAGGTGAGAACAGTTATCATGCTCGTTTCATATAATTATTGTATTTATCGAAATAATGAGATTATTTCCCCATTCGTTTAAGCTCTTCGTAAACGGTGGTCCAGGTCGTTGTCCCCGCGATGCGGTACCGGTAGTTCAGGGTAAACATTTGTTCCTCTGGGTCGTAAGTGCATTCGTCGGTCTGTTCCACTTCGATCGTCCTGTACGGTTTTATGCGTACCGAATTGTCGTCGTTGATCGTCAATACAATTGACCGGGCATTGATGGCGTCCAGCGTCACGTCGGTGGTGAGGTTCTCCACGAAGAGACGCACCTGGTTGTGCGCGATCGGGGAGACGACCTTGGTGGTGGTGATGGTGGAAGGGACTGAGCCGTCGGGCTGTTTCATCCCTCTCATCTGGTACGACCTGGAGGTCATGTTGGAGTAGTTGTTGACCGGATGAATCTGGTACAGTACAAAATCCTTCTCTTCATTGATTTCCACCCCTTTTGCCGAGGCAATGCGCATCGGCACTATATAGATGGAATCGGGCGACAAGCCGTTGATATCGATCTCGATGGGGAATGCCGCGGTAGCAGAGGGCTCACCCGCCTTGATCCGTACTTCGAAAGAAGGGATGGTGTACCGGGTAGGTGGCAATAGCAGGTAGTATTTGCTGACATCATGACCGAAATTACGGAAATTATACCGTTCCAGTGCTTCATAGTCCATCTCCAGTGTCACCGGCTGATCTTCCACGAAAGGCATCGAACCTCCGCTGCCGACAACGATATAACCGGTGGTGATAGAATCGTTCATTGCGTGGGGATAACCGACAATATTGTTTTCTCCACTTTTCAGGTAAATCACCTTCTTGTAATGCTCCTCTTCCATCAGGTTCTTCTCGCAGGAGATGAAAGGGAGCAGTATGATACCTGCCAATAGATAGCCAAATATAGATTTCATTATATTCATTTTAAATCGATTTATCAATCTTACCAACCCGGATTCTGGTCCATCATGGGTACTCTCTTAATTTCTTGGCGGTCAATCGGGAGCAGGATCATCTTGTCTAAGAATACCCGGTTTCTGGCGTTACTGTGGTTACACATTACCCGGTTGTAATAACCGTCTTTTTCGCGCCTTTCGGTATCCATCCCGGTGATGGGGTTAGATTCCACTTGCTTGACGATACCCCAGCGGCGTACGTCGTGATAGCGCAACCCTTCGTGCAGGAATTCAATCATACGCTCCCGCTGAAGTGCTTTGAAGAACAAGTCGGGATCGCTCAACTCCTCATTGGTCAGCCCGGGAAGACCAGCCCGGTAACGTACCGGATTGAACGCTTTCCTGATTTCATCCTCATCCCTGGAAAAGGTAAGGGTGTGCTCGTTGTCTACCTCGACGGTATGCGTCTGCGTCAGGTTATTTAAACTTTCAGCATACATCAGCAGGATGTCAGCGTAACGGATCATCGGAAATGGCTTGGCGAGGACTGCCGCGTTGGCACCGCTCCTTGCATCATCGGGATGGATATATTTTTTGATTACATAACCCGTGATGGGGTAGTTGCGGATGTCACCCTGGGTAGCCGCGCTCCTGCCGGAGTTTCCGTCCGCGCCATAGAATGCCTGCTGCATGAATTTACCGTTCTCGGTGGTGGAATTCATCGGCCACAAGCAGCCGCTAAAGCCGATACTGGCATAGAAGCGCGCTTCACGGTTGACGTACATGTTGCTGACGTTCGTCTTGAGGGTATATCCTGAGAAGGAGCGGTCGGTAGTGGTAAACCCTTCTTCGGTGTAAGGATTGTCCGTACTCGGGTTGCTGATGTCCCTGCCATCGATCGTCCTGTAGTTGTCGATAATGTGCTGCGGAACGGCGTAACAGTTCCATCCGCCGAACTGTGCCGGGAAGGAGAGATTACCGGAGTTCGTTACGGTACTGGAATTCCTGGCAAACACAAACTCCTTGTTCTTGAACGCCAACTCTTCACCGTTGAATATATTGGCATACGAACGATAGTGGTCGATGCCGGCAGCACCTTCGGGCCACGGTTTGTAGTAGTCGGGGTCGTAGGTGACACCTTCCGGAAGTTCGGGAGTATCGAAACCGGCTTCCACCGTATAGAGTGAGTAGTTCATCTCCATCACCCGCTTGCAGGCGGCAGCGGCGACGGCCCATTTCCGTTCATCATACTCCTGCGACACATAGTGCACTTTATCAGTGGTACGGAGGAAGTCGGAGAAATAGGTCCTGGCAGCTTGTCCACCGTTCCACAGGGGGCTGGCGGCATATACCCTTAGCTTGGCGATGAGCGCGTAGGCAACCCCTTTGGTGGGGCGGCCGAATACATTCACCGGTACGGAGGGGGGGATATAGGTAGCGGCGGTCTCCAACTCATTGCAGATATATTCCACGCTCTCGTCATAGGTGGAGCGTTCCTTCTGGTAGGCTTCCGACGGCAAGCTGGTGTCGTATACCTCATCTCCGGCAATCAGTAACGGGCCGTAGTTCAACAGCAGGAAATAGTAGGCATATCCCCGCATAAAATGGGCATATCCCACTATTTCGCGCCGGTCTTGCGCAGTCAACTCCTTGCATTCGTTGATCCGGGCGAAAATGGTATTGGCTTTCCGGATCACCTGGTACATACTGGGCCATATATTCATCTGCTCCATGTCGTCGGCGGTGATTCCATCCAGTGTGAAGCGCTGTGCCGGATAATTCCACATGGTGAATCCTTCGTCAGACCCAAGTATGGCTGGATAGTAGCTGTATTCGAATATATTGGCTTCATTCGGCAATAACGCGGCGGCCCCCCACAGAAATCTTTCCACGTAATCTTTGCTTTGGAACACCGAGTCAATATTTATTTGGTCTTCAAAATAATCACCTACATCCAGATAGTTACAAGAGGTAAATATCATCACGGATGAGAGGATCGCGAAAATTGAAATTCTTATTTTTTTCATGCTTGTGCTCTTTTCTTAAAAATTAATATATAACTGAAATGCCACTGTGAGGGGTATCGGGTATTCATATCCGTTTTTGTCGGCCTGTTCGGGATCCCATATTTTCACATTATCCCATACAGCCAGGTTTCTGCCTACCAATTGCAAATCCATAGAGTTGATTCCCAATAGGGCCCTTAAAGCATTTATTTTCAGATTATAGTTCAGGGTTACTTCTTCCAGTCTCAGGTAGCGGCTATTGCCTATCCAGAAAGAGGAGTATTTATCGTTGTTCTGGTTAGAACCATAATGCAGCCTGGGGAAGCGTGCATCCGGATTTTCAGTGGAGGGATCTCCTGAATACCACGCGGGCGTCCATCTGTTCTTCTGGTCTTTCACTATGGAGAGCACGTTTCCTGTTTCACCTCCATAGAAGGGTAGAAAACCATATCCATTATTATTCATATAGAAGTCGGTTCTCCCGGTTCCCTTGAACAATACACCTAAAGTCAGATC
>JAAYFR010000421.1 GCA_012728155.1 Bacteroidales bacterium
AGCATCCGGATCACCTTCGTATCCAGGCAGTAATGCCAGTGGAATTCCATTCCGGTCGGTCAGACAAGGGGTACTCCCTGTGGTATCTATACCGATGGCAACAATATTGTGCACCTCGCCGGGTGATAATTGCGCAAAGGAGTGATGAATCACCTCTTCAAAAGAATCAATATAATCTTGCGGATGTTGCCGATACCGGTTTGCCGAAGGATCGCAATACAATCCCCTCTTCCAGCGGGAATAACCGGAGACCGCTGCAGCCAGCTCTCTCCCTGATGCGGTATTCAATACCACCGCACGACATGAATCGGTACCAAAATCGATACCTATGACTAATTTTTCCATATGAACCTATTTTCCGTTACCCAGTTTCTTGCTGCGCGCAACTGTAAAACTGTAATAAGTGATAATGATAAATGCAATGGCCGGCACCCAGTAAGCAAATTTAATACTTCCTGCCTGATCGGAAAGGATACCCTGCATCTGCGTCAACACGGCCGCACCGGCAATCGCCATCACCATGCCGGAACCGGCAATCTTGGTATCGTCACCCAACCCCCTCATTCCAAGACCATAAATGGTGGGGAACATGGCCGACATACAGCCTGAGATACCCATCAATGCATAAACACCGAGAAATCCCCCTCCATAAATTGCCAGCAGAGAACAGATCACCGCCAGAACTCCCAATCCGGACAAGACATTTACCGGCCGGGTATATTTCATCAGCCAGGTAGAGATAAAACGACCCAACACAAACAGTAGCAACGACAAGATGTAATAGGTAGCACCGGCCTGCTCCGCCGTGCGGGGTAAGAGTGCATCCAATCCAAGAAATTCACTTAACGAGTAAAATCCTCCGGCAACCGGCTCCACTCCCCGTAAGGCGCCAATAATTGCTTCCTGGGAGGGGTTGGAACCCAACGCGGTGATCACCCCATCTAAATCAAGCTGCTGCATCACATAACGGATAATGAACGACCATACCGCTATCTGTGCACCTACATAAAAGAATTGTGCCGCCACCCCCCAAAGATAGTTCTTATTCTTTTTCAACCGACCCCATGTCGCCTTCAGGTTTAAACTCTTATCGTCGTCCTGTGCCTTGGGCAATTTGGTGAATATGATCAACAGGAGAAGTAACAACATCACAGCTCCCAGTATCAGATAGGCCATAGTAACGGCATTCAGTTCACCCCGTTGAATCGAAGCCAGCTCCGATCCACTCAACAGGGTCCGATCGGCTGCTGTCAGCGTATTTAACTGCGACAGTACAAAAATCTGACTGGCCAATACGCCCGTCAACGCGCCAAATGGATTGAACGACTGCGAGAAATTCAACCTGCGGGTAGCCGTTTTTGGATCACCCAATGCATATACATAGGCATTGGCAGAGGTTTCCAATACAGAAAGCCCTGCGAATAATACAAAAATGGCGAAAAGATAGGTGGCAAAACTCAATGGTGAACTGATCTCATTCACCAACATGGCGGGATAGAAGAGCATCGAACCTGTGATACAGAGCAGGAGCCCCAACAGCACACCCGATTTAAAAGTCCGTTTTTTGATAAAGATGGCACCGGGCAGTGCAAAACATCCATAACCAAGAAGATAGCAGACTACCTGTATCCAGGCCGTCTGCGTATCGGAAAGGCTCATGATACGCTTGAAGGCGGCCAACATAGTATCGGTCATATTGTTGGGAACCGCCCAGATAAAAAAGAGTGACGTAAGCAATATAAAAGGGAAAAGAATCCCGGTAGGAATCAGCCGATGCTTTTCTACATTATTTGTGTTCATATCTGTTTAGAATAAAGAATAAAGAATATATCTGTTTGAAGAGGTTGCGCAATAAGAGGTTTTTAAAAGATATTCCTGACTTTTTCAAGAGATACTCCCAACAGTTTTTCCGCGATAGGGGAGAGGCTTCGCTCTTCCCCGGTGAAATGGAAGACGTTGTGCCTGTGCGACAGCGACTCTCCGGGTTTCAGGAATGCGGCGGGCGAACAGCTTTCCAATTCGAGGAAGGGTCCCATAATGCTTCCATCTTCCAAGGGGCCATCGTTATAGGCATTCAACGCATCTCCCACCAGCGGATCGCGGTCGGGATTCCACTCTTGGTTCAGATAGGTCGCACAAGGGTCTATGTCGAATGTCACAAGGGTCAACCGCTTTTCCAATGGATCCCAATTTCCGGCGATCGATTTGGTGCGTTTGGCATTCATACCCAACTTACCCCTCGATTTTCCATCGGTTTTGAAATAGAGTATCCCCTCATCATCCTTGAGCCGATCGGCCGGAATTGCTCCAAAATAATCGGAGGTCACCACTTTGCCCAAATCCTTCTCATCTCCTCTATTATAGGGAATAAGCGTTACTGCTCCCTCGGAGGGGTTCAACATATCGAGCATCCAGATGCAGATGGTCCCGGTCTCGGGTGTCCATTCAAACTCATTCCTGTTGGTAATGCTGTTGGTCGTTTCATATGCAACACCCCCCACACCTTCAGGGAGCTCAATCTGCAATTTATCCTCAATTTCATCGGCAGAAAGCAACGAAACTTTACGCTCTATCTCAATATTCAAAAGAGTTCCCACATAATTCTGCTGCTCCATCTCCTTCATGAAAACCACCTCTTCATCAGTAGCATGAATTACTTTCCATTCCTCAATATCAATAGCTTTGGGGGTATGCCAATGATCGTACACCTGCTCTTTTCCCGGTTCGAAATAGATAGAATAGCGTCCCCCCTCCGGGCCAAGCCAGAAACGATCCTCCCCGCCAAAGCCGTTCATATGATCATCCACAACACCGGCATCAAAAAAGTTGTAGTTCACAAACCCGTGACTATTGCCGTCGAGACCGTTGGCAGTAGAGGTAAACACCTTGCCCTGATATTTTGCCGACAGGATCAACTGTGCTTTTTCATCTGCCGAGGTCAAGACAATCAATCCTTCATCTTTTTCGGACAGATAACTCACATCATATCCGAAAGTTCCTTGTTCATATTCCTTTTCCATGTTTTCTGTTGTTTTCTTATTGGCTGTGCAGGAGAGCAAAACTATCCCCCCCATCACGACAGGCAACAGCATGCGATAGATCTGTTTTATGTTCATTTTCTCTGTTTCTGTATCGGTTTTATTCTTCTACACATAAGATCAATTCAGTTCCAACTCTTGCCACGTAGGGAATTTAGGAAAGGTAGCATGCGGCTCTTTTTGATACCAGAAGGTGATGGACGAGATATCTGACTGTTGCGGCAGGTAACGTCCACCGTGTCTCCATCCCAGATCCTGAATCGTGATCCGGAGATCTTTTTTAAACCGTATCGGATCCATCACATGCCAGCGGTAGAGTCCAAATCGTTGTCCGGTAACATAAGTCTGATCAGGGGGTAACACCTGTACCAGCCCAACATACGGCGTGGTAAAGGTAACATATTTTCTGTTCCGGTCGAAATTATAGGAGCCACAAAAATAATCTTCGGTACCCGTACCGATAATAGTAGGAAATTTCTTGTCTCCATCCATAAAGAACTTGATCTCTCCTTCTCCCCACCAACCGTTGTTGTTCACCTGCCAAGCCATATATACACCCACATAATGGCCCTCTCCCCTTATACCGTCGATAATGGTATAATCGGAAGTTTCGTTCACTTTGGTACGGCGATATTGTGCATGGAAATAGGCAGCATCATCGGGCACCTCGGTCACCGTATAATCGATCTGATAATAGAG
>JAAYFR010000422.1 GCA_012728155.1 Bacteroidales bacterium
ATTTCGCGGCGAACAGGATCAAATACCGACAAAACAATTGCTTCCGGCGTATCATCTACAACAATTTCTACGCCCGTAGCCGCCTCCAAAGCACGTATATTACGCCCCTCACGACCGATAATACGCCCTTTTACCTCATCGGAATCGATATGAAATACCGTAATGGCATTTTCGATGGATGTTTCGGTCGCTACCCGCTGAATACTCTGGATAACTATACGTTTCGCCTCTTTATTCGCGGTCATCTTAGCCTCTTCCATGATTTCACTGATGTAGGACTGTGCACCGGTCTTGGCCTCCTCTTTCAGTGATTCTACCAATCTCTCCTTCGCCTCTTCCGCAGAGAGTCCAGAAATGGTTTCCAGCTTTTCCACCGACTGCCTATGGAGGCGATCCAACTCGGCTCCCTTTTTATCAATGAACTCTTGCTGGTTTGACAGGTTCTGTTTCACCTCATCCACCTCGCCCATCCTCTTATTCAGCTCCTCCTGTTTCTGGTTGAGCGTCATCTCACGTTGCTTCAACCTGTTTTCAGTAATCTGAATTTTAGAGGTACGTGCGTTCGCCTGCTTCTCCGCCTCGGTCTTCATCAGAAGCGTCTCCTCCTTTGCTTCCAGTAATATTTTTTTCTTTATTACTTCGGCATCTTTTTCCGCGTCACTCAAAATATTCTGAGCACGGGAATTGGCTGTCTTACCGGTCACATACCAAGCAACAACTGCTCCGATCAGTAACCCGATAACACCTATTACTATCTCCATATTTTCTATTATTAAATTGATTATCAAATTCTTACCGGGAGCAAACAGCGCTCCGGAAAGAAATTCAGTTCTACTTCTTAAAAAAACGCACTCAATCACATACATCATGCCGATGTATATAAAAGGTGCGTACATTCATCCTATCTATAAACAATAGGATCGTTATTTTTTTAGATAATCATCCAACTCGCCTATCAACGAATCTATCTTATCTTCAAAGGGTTTCGTATTATTCTTATCTGTAAGAAAAAAATTTTCCACCAATGCCTGAATAGCTGTCATCACCACAATATCCTGTATTGTAAGGCTTGAACTCGCCCCCCCGTACTTAATTCTATATTGGCTTATTCTCTTCTCAATCTTTTTTTCGGCATTACGAAAAGCCTCCTCCTCCGACTGTTTGATTTTCAGTGGATATTTCCTGCCGGCTATCTTTAATGTCAATAAAAATTTTTCGTCGCCCATCACATAAATTTTCCAGAAATTATTTCAATAAATTTATGCACTTATCAACCTCTCGCACCATTTTCGACAGTTTTTCCTTCGCTGTTTCCACATCAACCGATGCAGCAGTGATGGTTCTTGCCATCTTCAAACTGTCATATTTTGCATTAAGCTGCGCTAGCTCCTTTGCTGTCTCCTCCAGTTGGAGCTGTCCCGATCTGATTTCAGTCCTTAATCGGGCATTTTCCGCTTTTAAAGAGTCACATAAAAACAACACCTGTTTTATTCGTACTTCCAGATCAACAAGCAATTTCTTATCTCCTTCAGCCATATGCAAATAAAAAGTGACGCAAATATAAGCATTGCAATGGAGTTGAACAAATTAATTGAAGCTTATTTTATAGAGTGTTTGTTTATTTTTCATTTTGAATGAACTGATGGATAGCGATTCTCAAAGCTGGCACATCTTAACTTCTCCAGAAAAGATTGTGGTATCATTCAATCAGTTTGGTTATTCATCCCAAACGATCACAACAATTTATCTCGTTCTGCCTGATATTTTGTACCTTTGGGGTTAGAACAAATACACAACAGAAAGAGAAAAGGATACGATGAGGAATATTATAATTAGTGATCAGATCGCGTCGGTATGTCCGGAATTTCATGTAGCAGCTATCGCATGCGAAGTGAGAAATAGTTCTTTTGATGCCGGGTTATGGGAGGAGATCGATACTTTTTACACTTATTTTTCTTCTTCCCATAAAATGGGAGAGATCAACCAACGACCTGCCATCTATGCCACACGGCAGGTATATAAAAAGTTGGGGAAAGATCCCAATCGTTATCGCCCCTCCGCAGAAGCGCTATGTCGCAGGATAGTGAAAGGGCAAGAGCTCTATAGGATTGATACACTGGTCGATCTGATCAACCTGATCTCTCTCAAAACCGGCTACTCCATTGGAGGATTCGACAATTCGAAGATTCAGGGAAACCTGATCCTGGGTGTAGGTAAAGCTGGCGAGCAGTTCGAGGCAATTGGAAGAGGCCCGCTCAATATTGAAGGCTTACCTGTTTACCGTGACCAAGTGGGTGGCATCGGCACCCCCTCCAGCGATGAAGAACGCACCAAGATCACCTCCCACACAACTCACTTGCTGATGTTGATCAACGGCTATTCAGGCAAAGAAGGGTTGCAGGATGCGGTCGATTATTCGATGGAACTTCTCAAAAAATATGGGCAGGCTCAAAATATAGAAATCGAGTTAATCTAAGCGAGCCGCTTATGAAGATAATTTCCCCTACACCTATTCCCGTTTATCAATAGAACAGGAGGCAACGACCATCTTACAGAGATAATCCTTCTCTTATAGCTCTTATTGTACGATGTTATACCCTACAATGATCTGTTACTCGAAACGGTTTATCCATTTCTGGTTTTTTGGTTTTTCTTTAATTGGATCCTGAAAGTAGTACCCTTTTCCGGATCAGATCTTTTCACAAAGATCTCGCCATGGTGAATCTCTTCTATGATCCGCTTCACAAGCG